>JBEEJP010000140.1:0-5485 GCA_041169125.1 Pseudomonadota bacterium | reverse complement strand
GGTGGGCTCGAAGGGGGCGGAGACTTGGCTGTCTGAGCTGATTTGGCGCGATTTTTATCACCAGATCTTGCACCACCACCCACGCGTGGTGACGCGCGCGTTCAAGCCCGAATACGACGACATTCAATGGGCCCACGACAAACACGCCAAAGCCTTGTTTGCCGCGTGGTGCGAGGGCCGTACGGGCTACCCGTTGGTGGATGCCGCGATGGCACAAATCAACCAAACCGGCTACATGCACAACCGCTTGCGCATGGTGGTGGCCAGCTTCTTAACGAAAGACCTTGGCATCGATTGGCGCTGGGGCGAGCGCTACTTTGCCGAGCACCTGAACGACTTTGACCTCGCCGCCAACAACGGCGGTTGGCAATGGGCCAGTTCCAGCGGCTGCGATGCGCAGCCCTACTTTCGCATCTTCAACCCCACCAGCCAAAGCGAAAAGTTTGACCCCGAAGGCAAGTTCATTCGTCGTTACGTCCCCGCTTTGGCCAAGCTCAACAACAAGGCGATTCATGCGCCATGGTTGGCCAAACCGATCGAGTTGGAAGAAGCAGGTTTGGTGCTGGGGCGGGACTACCCACGACCCATCGTGGACCACGCCGAAGCACGTGCGCTCACGCTGGCACGCTATGGGGTGGTGAAAAAAGTGAAATAAGAGAGGGGCTGAGGCTGTTGGCCACGACCGCGCAGGCCCTGTCAGTCACCTCTGAGGGCGGCCAACACATGGGCCTGCGGCTCGCGCAAGCTGCCCACCGCGAAGTGCTGCAACAAACGGCTCACTTCTTCGGCGCCACTGAGGCTGATTTTGATGTCGTCCGCCACGCGTTTGGCACGCAAACGCGCCAGCTGCACGGCCAGCGAATCGGCAACTTGTTGCACCGCTG
The DNA here is from genome assembly GCA_041169125.1 of Pseudomonadota bacterium. Classification (GTDB taxonomy): domain Bacteria; phylum Pseudomonadota; class Gammaproteobacteria; order Burkholderiales; family Burkholderiaceae_C; genus Limnohabitans. Next base: position 4,601 of record JBEEJP010000140.1, on the reverse strand, counting down.
TCAATTGGACGTCTTGCGCCAGTTGGGCCATGCTTTGCACATCGAGTTGTGCCTCGGTGGGCAAGTCAGATTCAGGCGACGCCGACCAATCGTTGAGGAGGCTGACCAAGCGTTGCGAAATCACATCGGCTTGCTCTAAAAACAGCAGATGGTTGATGACTTGCAAGGTGTCTTCCACCGGGTTGTGCTCGCCGCTGTACTGGGCGCGCAACTGCAAACCACTGAGCACTTGCGAAGCCGCGCTGGCCTCTCGCTCCTCAAAGCTGCGGCTGGGGGCTAAGCGCAAGCCCTCAAAAAAGTGGGTTCCCAAGGACCAAAACGTGCGCCAGTTGGGCAGTGTTTCGGCATCGAGTTGTTGCTGACACAGCATTTCCAAAGCACGCGCGGCCTGCACGTCCACCGCTGGGCGGTGGCGCAGCAAGGCCAACACATGGCTTTCAAACTGCGCGCGCACTTGCATGGTGTTTAGATCTGCACCATTTCAAAGTCTTCTTTGCGTGCACCGCACTCGGGGCAGGTCCAGTTCATGGGCACATCGGCCCATGCCGTGCCCGCGGCAATGCCGTGTTCAGGGGCACCTGCCTCTTCGTCATAAATCCAGCCGCAAATCAGACACATCCAAGTATTAGCCACAGTATTTCTTTCGTCAACGCATAGAATGAAACGCATTGTATCGACCCACCCATGGCGCCTGAAAACACCCCCTCCCCCCACGAAACTGCCCTGTCTGACGAGACCCACGGCGCGCCACCTTGCATCTTGGTCTTCAATGCCAACGATCCCAGTGGCGCGGGCGGTTTGTCTGCCGATGTGCTGGCTGCCGCGTCTGTCGGCGCCCACGCACTGCCTGTGGTCACGGGCACCTACATGCGCGACACCGCCGAAATTTTTGACCACATCGCTTTTGACGATGACGCCGTGTCCGAACAAGCCCGCAGCGTGCTTGAAGACATGAGTGTGCAAATCATCAAGGTGGGGTTTTGCGGTACGCCTGACAACTTGAGCGCCATCGCCGAGATCAGTGCCGACTATGCCGAAGTGCCCGTCATCGCCTACATGCCCAACTTGTCGTGGTGGGAAGACGAAAAAATTGACGCCTATTTGGATGCGTTTCGCGAACTCATCCTGCCCCAAACCACGGTGTTGGTGGGCAACCTCAACAGCCTGTGGCGTTGGTTGCTGCCCGACTGGAGCAGCGAGAAAAGCCCGAGCCCGCGCGACCTTGCACGTGCCGCTGCCGAAGTGGGCGTGCCCTATGTGCTGGTCACCGGCATCAACCACCCCGACCAACATGTGGAAAACGCCCTCGCCACCGCACACACTGTCATGGTGAGCGAGCGTTTTGAACGCTTTGACGCCTTGTTCTCTGGCGCGGGCGACACCTTGAGCATCACCTTGGCGGCGGTGTTGGCGGCAGGGACCGATCTTGAGCTGGCCACACGCGAAGCCTTGAACTACCTCGACCAAAGCCTCAACAGCGGCTTTCGCCCAGGCATGGGGCACATCGTGCCCGACCGCTTGTTCTGGGCCGAGGCCGACGAAGAAGGTGCCGAGGGCGAAGACACCGATGGCTTGCCCGCCACCGCCGAAGACTTCTCGCTGCCTCGCCACGAAACCAAACATTGAACCTGAAGACCATGACCGATTTGAACCAAACCCTGTTTGACCGCGCTGCCCAAGTCATCCCCGGCGGCGTGAACTCACCCGTGCGCGCCTTTCGTGCGGTGGGCGGCACACCCCGTTTTGTGCAACGTGCGCAAGGTGCTTACTTTTGGGATGCCAACGGCAAGCAGTACATCGACTACATCGGCTCTTGGGGCCCCATGATCTTGGGCCACGGCAACCCCGTGGTGCTGGAAGCCGTGCAAAAAGCGGCGCTCGATGGCTTCTCATTCGGCGCACCGACCGAGCGCGAAATTGAACTGGCCGAAGAAATTTTGAAGCACGTCCCCTCGATGGACATGGTGCGCTTGGTCAGCTCGGGCACAGAGGCCGGCATGAGCGCTTTGCGCTTGGCACGTGGTGCCACAGGCCGCAGCAAGATCATCAAGTTTGAAGGCTGCTACCACGGCCATGCCGATGCCTTGCTGGTCAAAGCCGGCTCGGGGCTCGCCACCTTTGGCAACCCCACCAGCGCCGGTGTACCGCCCGAAGTGGTGCAACACACCTTGGTGCTCGAGTACAACAACGTCGAGCAACTCGAAGAAGCCTTCAAACTTCACGGCAAAGAACTGGCATGCGTGATGATTGAACCCATCGCCGGCAACATGAACTTTGTGCGTGCCTCTGTACCTTTTATGAAACGCTGCCGCGAGCTGTGCACCGAGCACGGCGCACTGTTTGTGTTTGACGAAGTCATGACTGGTTTCCGTGTGGCGCTGGGCAGCGCACAAAGCGTGTACGCCCAGCTCATCCCCGGCTTCAAGCCCGACATCACCGTGCTGGGCAAGGTCATTGGGGGTGGCATGCCATTGGCGGCGTTTGGTGGTCCACGCGCCATCATGCAACAGCTGGCCCCCACGGGGCCTGTGTACCAAGCCGGCACCTTGAGCGGCAACCCTGTGGCCACGGCCTGCGGCTTGGCCACCTTGCGCGAAATTGCCAAGCCCGGTTTTTGGGATTCACTCAGCCAACGCACCCAGAGTTTGGTCAACGGCCTGACAGACGCCGCCGCCAAAGCCGGCGTGCCCTTCAGCGCCGATTGCCAAGGCGGCATGTTTGGTTTCTTTTTGTTGCCCGAGTTGCCACAGAACTACGCCAAGGTCATGACCAGCGACAGCCCCAAATTCAACACGCTCTTCCACGGTTTGCTCGACCGTGGTGTCTACATCGCACCCGCGTTGTACGAAGCAGGGTTCGTGAGCGCCGCCCACACCGATGCAGACATTGCACAAACCGTGGCCGCTGCCGCAGACGTGTTTGCACAGCTATGAAAAAACTTTGGATCACCTGGGCCCTGCTGGCCGCTGCACCGGCAGCACTGGCCGATGTGTGGATCAACCCCGGCTTTTACTCACACCATTTCGACACATCGAAAAACCTGAACAACAACAACCACGGGCTGGGCATTGAAGCCACCGTGAGCCCCACTTACTCCCTCACAGCCGGTGTGTTTGAAAACAGCGACCGTCAAACCTCTCACTATGTGGGCGCCTATGTGATGCCGTTTCAAAGAGGTGCACTCAAAGCAGGTGTGGCGGTGGGTGCGTTCAATGGTTATCCCCAAATGCGTGATGGGGGTTGGTTTCCTGCTGTCTTGCCGGTGATGGCCATCGAAGGCTCACGTGTGGGCCTGAACATCAGCTACACCCCAAAAATCGGCGACAAGGTCAACAGCGCGTTGAGCTTTCAAGTCAAATTCAATCTCGCACCTTGACGCGCAAGGTGCCTTCTCTTTTCGTCCTGTTTGGGCGTTTTACCCACAAGGACTTTTTATGAAAAAAACATTCCAACTTCAAGTTGAAGGCAAGCACCCAGACCGCTTGCTCGACAGCATCAAGCACGACATTCGCAAATACCTCAAGCGCGAACGCCGCCGTGACTTGCCCGAAGGCGTGGACTTTTGGGACTTCGACTGCAAATTTGGTCTGACCGAAGCCACCGCCGAAGTGGTGCACTTGGCCAACGTCATCACCTGCATTGACAACGCAGTGGCCAACCAAGCCCCACAGTTTTATGTCGAGATCTTGGCCAAGCATGGCGTGCGTACCAAGCGCCCAGCTGGTCAATCACACGAATACCAAGAGCGTCATGCGTTGGATGGGTTTGGCGACGGCAACGACTAAACCACACCTGCCCTTTGCAAAAAAAAGCCACCTTGCGAGGTGGCTTTTGATTTAGGGCTTGGTTTGCTCGGCCGCCGCAGCGGCGGCACGCAACTTGTCTTTCTTACTCGGGCGTTTGCCTTTGATGCCGCCATTGCCATCGTTCAGCGGTGACAGCGCAGGCGCTTCGTCCGCTGGCTCAAAGCCGGGCAGCACCTCCACCGCCAGCTCGAGCTTCGCGCGCTTTTGAATCAGCTTCCAATGCGCTTGTGTGGCAGCCGTGACAAAACTCACCGCCTCACCTTGCGCACCCGCACGCCCCGTGCGGCCAATGCGGTGGGTGTAGTCGGTGGCGGAGCGCGGCAAGTCGTAGTTGACCACCACAGGCAAATTGGCAATGTCAATGCCACGTGCGGCGAGGTCGGTGGTGACCACCACTTCCCAACGGGCTTCCTTGAATTCGTTGAGCACGTCTTGACGTGCGCCTTGGCTCATCTCGCCATGAAACGCGGTGGCATACACGCCTGCCTTGTAGAGCTTGTTGGCCACATGTTCACACGCGTAGCGCGTGGCCACGAACACCAGCACGCGCGTCCAACCGTGTTCGGCAATCAAGTGGCGCAGCAAGGCGGTGCGCTTTTTCTCGTCCACGGCGATGGCGCGTTGGCGAATGTCAGGCGCTTGCGCCTCCACCGCCTCCACCGTCACGCGCACTGGATGGTGTAACAGGCCTTGGGCCAGCGTTTGCACCTCGCCCGCGTACGTGGCGGAGAACAACAAGGTTTGTCGCTTGGCAGGCAAGAGCGCCAACACACGCTGCAACTCGTCGGCAAAGCC
>JBEEJP010000139.1:0-5527 GCA_041169125.1 Pseudomonadota bacterium | reverse complement strand
CAAATTGGCCAACTCGACGGCTGACTTCACATTCATTTTGTCAAACACGCGGGCGCGGTGCACTTCGACCGTGCGCACGCTGATGTCGAGCTGGTCGGCAATGAGTTTGTTGGGCAAGCCCTCCACCACCAAGTGCATGACATCGCGTTCACGGTCGGTGAGATCTGCCAAGTTGTGCTGCAGACTTTGTTTGCTGCGCAGGGTTTGCAAGGTGTGCGCCGAGCGAGCCAAGGCTTGTTCGATGCGGTCCACCAGTGCGTTGTCTGAAAAAGGTTTTTCACAAAAATCAAACGCGCCACGCTTAACGGCATCCACCGCGGTCGGCACATCTGCATGGCCGGTCAAGAAGATCACGGGCAACACCTCCAAGAGCTTGCGCTCGATGAGGTGTTCAAACAAGGCCAAGCCACTCATGCCGGGCATGCGCACATCGAGCAACAAGCAACCGGGCTGTGTCGGTTGCCACGCGGCACCGCTGTCATGGAGGAACTGTGCAAACGCGTCGGCGCTGTCAAACGACTGGCTGGGCAATCGGCGTGAACGCAGCAACCACGCCAACGCTTCGCGCACGCCTGCGTCGTCGTCAACAATGAATACCAATGCGTTTTCTGTGGGTTGCATGTGTGAGGCCTTTGGTCACGATTGTGGCAGGGTAAAGCTGAACACCGTGCCGTGCGGGGTATTGGCGAAGTGGCTCAAATAGCCACCATGTTGCTCCACCACGGTGCGGCACAAACTCAAGCCCAAGCCCATGCCCTCTTGCTTGGTGGTGAAAAACGGTGTGAATAGTTTTTCGGCCACGCCCTCGGGAATGCCGTGACCCACGTCGGCCACCAAAAACTCCAGCCATCGGCTGTGGGCATTTGAGGCGGCAGGGCGCACGGTCATGGTCAGCACTTTGGGCGAAACATCATCGGCCATGGCTTGCATGCCATTGCGGGCCAGATTGAGCAGCACCTGCTCCACCATGGTTCGGTCACACCACACAGCGGGCAGTTCGGCAGGGCAATTGACTTGCACGCGAACACCGAGCTTGCGGGCTTGCAAAATCACCAAGGGCATCACGTCATCCAATAAGGCCCGAGGCGCCACAGCCTCGCGCGCTTGGTCACGACGGCGAATGAAGTCGTGCACGCTCTTGATGACTTTGCCTGCGCGCTCGGCCTGTTGGCCAATGCGCTGGATGGCGTTGCCCAAGGTCTCGGCGAGTTGGGGGTCTTTGTCGGCCGCTTCTTGCAACAAGTTCATGCTGCCCGTGGCATAGCTAGAAATAGCGGCCAAGGGTTGATTCAACTCGTGACTCAACAGCGACGCCATCTCACCCACGGTGGCCAAACGCGCGGTGGCTTGCAAACGCTCTTGGCTGGCGCGCGACATTTCTTCCACACGGCGTTGCTCGCTGATGTCGAGCACCGCCCCCATCCAACCGGTTTGTTCACCCAAGGCATTGATGAGCGGGGCTTCAAAGATCAACACCGGAAAGCGCTCGCCGTTTTTGCGCATGAACACCGATTCAGCACCTTCTCGCGGCGGCGCATTGCCCGCCAAGCGCAGGGCTTGGCGCTGACCATATTCGTCCACCATCTCAGGCGGCCAATACGGGGCGGGGATGCTTTTGCCAATGAGTTCGTGTGCTTGAAAACCCACCATCTCGCAAAACGCAGGGTTGACGTAGGTGATGCGGCCCTGCTTGTCACGCGCACGCAAGCCGGTGACGAGTGAGTCTTCCATGGCTTTGCGAAACGCCAAGGCGTTGGCCAAATCCAGCTCCACGCGTTGGCGACGACGCATGTCACGCGCGAGCATGACCAACACCGTCACCAGCGCAATGGCCATGGCGGTGACCAAAGCGGTCAACACATTGGGGAACAAATCTGGCGCACGACGCCAGCTGTCCATGCGCAGCACCATGGTGTGGCCGGGCAGGTCAATCAGTTGCTTGGCCACAAACACCCGCGAGCCACGACGGGCTGTGCCATGCATGGCCAAACGCGTGCCGTCGGATTCGGTGAACGACACCTCTTGGCTGCGCGTGAGCTGTGGCCCGACCATGTTGACCAACATTTCCGTCAAGGAATAGGTTGCCACGGTGTAGCCGGTGAGGTGCCCATCGGTGATGACGGGCAAGCACAAGTCCATGATCTCAAGGCCTAAGCCATTGGCTTGAGGCACATACGAGCTAGCCCCATACCCAGGCCCGCTTTGGCGGCGCGCCACGCCACACGCTTGCACCACTTCAGGTTGGTTGGCTTCTCGGCCAAGGTATTGAAACACCGGGGCGCGAAAGGGGGTGTCCACCCCTTTGACCACGCGCAAATTGAGGTCTCGCAACTCCAAGCGCAACCATTCACGGTGCTCGCGCATGAGGGCGTGCACCTCGCGGTCCCAGGGCAAGGCGTTTCGATCGGCATATTGCAAGGCTTGCAAACTTTGCACATTGCGGGTGAGGGCGGTGCGAATGTCGCTCACCGCATCGGCCGCATCTCGCTCGACACGGCTTTGCTCTTGGCCCACTTCGTAACGTCCGGCCAACCACACCAAGGTGCTGAGCATGGTCAACACCAACACGACCAACAAGCCCCACAGGCCCCAGCGGCGTATGTGTGGTGCAGGGGTAAGCAGCATCAATCCACCTTGGTCACACGCGGGTCAGTCCATGTGCCATCGACATGGAACTCGGTGGTGCCCGCACGCACCAGCGGTTTGCTCAACACCATCTGGGCCAAATAGCTGGTCAAGCCCACCAGCGGATTGATGGTGGCCATGTACAAAGAGGCTGTCCCCGCGTTGATCTCGGGCACGACCACGACTTTGAGGTCTTGGGTTTCGCGCACCAAATCTGCACGGCCCTCAATCAATGCGCCTGCGACCACGCCTTTCATTTGCAAGTTGTTGGTCAAGGCCACGCCTTGTTCGATGCGCACATCGCCGCGCACAAAATCAAAGGCAAACCCTTCGCTGAACAAGTCGCTGAAATCCAAAGTCAAACGCCGTGGCAACGATTGCAAGTTCAGCACGCCCAACAAACGCGCCGCACCGGGTTCGGTTTTCAAAAACTGCCCTTTGTCAATCGACAAATTCATCTTGCCCGACATACTGGCGTAATCCAGCGTGATGGGCGAGCCCTGCCAACTCACTTCCCCTTCGAGCCGACCTTCGCCATCGCGAATCGCGCCGGGTGTGCCCAAGCGGGTCAACAGTTGCCCACTGTCACGAATGGTCAGCAAGAAGTTCAACTGCGTGCGACGCACACGGGGGCCATCTGCCATCCAATTTCCGTGGGCGGTGAAGGTGGCCTCCTGCATTTGCAGGTTGAGTTTGTTGAGTCGCCACTCACGGGCCGCTTTCGCACCCACGCGATTGATGGCATCGATTTCCAAGCGACCCATTTTTTTACCGCGCAAGGTCAAGTCTTCGACCACGATGTCCAAGGTTGGAATGCTGCTGGGTTGTTCGGTCAGCAGCCGTTCCACATCGGGGACAGAGCTGGGAGGAATATTCAAATGCGCCAAGCGAACAAACAACTGTGCAGGGGTGTTGCCTTGCGGTGGACGAACTTCTGCAGAGCCGTTGAGTTCGTCCGCACTGATGTTGACACGCCACAAATCACCTTGGCGAGACCCCCCCACCACCACTTTGTGAATGATGCGATCGGAGACTTTGATTTGACCCGCTTGCAAGGCCGCAAAGGTCGGCATGTACTCTTGGCCATCATCGCCATTGGCTTCGCTGCCGATGATTTTTCCTGACGATTGTTTGCGCTTGATGGGCGAAGTGCCCGTGATTTGTGTCAGCACCACATTCCAGGCATCGAGATCGACCGCAGGCAACTGCAAATTCAGGGTGACCGCGTTGTCACGCATGGGAATCGCGTCGACCACAGACTGCCCAACAGCAATGCCGCCACGCACCACACGCGCACGGGGGCCACTTACATCTCGCACATACCCCACCGACACCAAGCGATCCAAGGTGACGCTGATTTGGTCTTGCAGGGTGCGCGATTTCGGGTCTAGCGATTCACGCGTGAGCTCGGTGGCAATGCGCAACGGCATTTTGGCGGCCGCTGTTTTGTTCAACGGGGCCGGCAAGGACAACGCCATGCCTTTGAGATCGCTGAGGATGAGCAACTGCGGTTGACCTCGCTGCAAACCCAAGGTGGCGGTGTAGTTGGTTTTGCCTGTGGCGCGTTGCGCCACACGAGAGATCAAGCCCAATTCACGGGCTTGTCGCAAACCGTCGGCGGTCAATTCGCCTGCAATTTTGAGCTGCAGCGGCGACGCCTCTTGCGTCGGGGCAAATGTCAATCCGCCGTCCAACACTGCATTGCCGCCCAACACTTGCGCTTGAAGGCCTTTGAGTTGGAAGCCTGCCTCGGTGAAATTCAACACGCCGCGTGCGCGGTTGAGCACAGGCGTGCCCGGGATGATTTGCAAATCGTTCTCGGCAAAGGTCACACTGGCTTGTACTTGTGTTTTTTCAAGTTGATCGATCGGCAACGTCAAAGACAACTTGTAGCTGGCATCCCCCGAGGCTTGGCTTTTGTTGAGCACGCCCGCGGTCAAATCATTCAAGGCGGAATTGGCCACCATGTGGAACACCTGTTGTGCAGGCCCATGCGCTTCACCAGCCACTTGCACCACGGGTTGTGCCAAATCAGGAATGTGTGCTTCTACTTTTTGCCAATGAACATCGGGCGCACCGGCCAGCTGCGTTTGCCCTTTGAAGTGCAAGGCGGCACGGTCAAACACCAACTCACCACCCACATGGGTCATCGCAGGCCACTGGGCCACGGGTGGCAATTTGGGTTTGGCAGCAGGGGGCGGCACGTATTGATAAACCCCGCTCACAATTTGTGCAGTGATACGAAATTCCCCTTGCTTGGGCTGGCTGAACGGCATGTCGTCCAAGTTGCCCCGCAAGCGCACATGGGCTTGGCTCACCTCGCCCGCCTGAACGGCTTGGCTCACATAGGTTCGCACCTCTGCGGACAGGGTGTTGGGCAAATAACGCACCACTTGGGCCGCTTTGGCGCGGCTGATCGTGGCGGTCAAATCCAAGTTGCCCGGCAGCCGTTGTGCGCCTTGTCCTGTTTTCCATGAGCCACTGAACTCGCCGGCCACATCGTCATTGGCCACATGGCCTTGGCTGAACTGCACGGTCACGTCATCGCCTTTGCGTTGCCAATTCAGCTGCACCGACGCGTCATGCAGCACCAGATGTGGATCATCAAGACCCTGCGGGAGCGTCAAGCTGCCTTGGTGAATGCTGACCCGTGCTTTGCCACTTTTTTGGGTGAAGTCAAATTCGAGCTGTGCAGCTTGCGCCCCTGGCAGCATGGCCAGCGGGCTGGTGGGCAATTCATCTCTGAGCACCGACAGCTGACGCACTTGACCGCGCACCGTGTAGTGCAAAGACGCGTCCTCTTGTGTCTGCCACGTCGCTTTGAGCTGATTGACTTGGCCTTGGGGTTGCACACGCGCCAGCATGGATCGCCATTGCGCATCCATCGGCAAGCGTTGACTGA
>JBEEJP010000138.1:0-5554 GCA_041169125.1 Pseudomonadota bacterium | reverse complement strand
GCGGGCACTTCAAACGGTGCGTGGCTCCAGCCGATGGCGGCGCGTGTGAGTGCAATTTCTTCAGCGCCCAAAGGTTCGCCGTGGGCTTTGGCCGTGTCAGCGCGGTTGGGGCTGCCTTTGCCGATGCTGGTTTTGCAAACGATGAGCGTGGGCTTGTCGGTGCTTAGCTTGGCCGAGGCAATGGCTTGGCTCACCACGGCAGCGTCGTGGCCGTTGATGGGGCCAATCACGTTCCAGCCGTAGGCCTTGAAGCGCTCGGGCGTGTTGTCGGCAAACCAAGGGGCCACTTGGCCGTCGATGGAAATGCCGTTGTCGTCGTACAACGCGATGAGTTTGTTCAGCTTCCAAGCGCCGGCGAGTGAGCACGCCTCGTGGCTGATGCCCTCCATCAAACAGCCATCGCCCAAGAACACGTACGTGTGGTGGTTCACCACGTTGTGGCCAGCGCGGTTGAATTCAGAAGCCAGCAGTTTTTCGGCCAGCGCCATGCCCACGGCATTGGTGATGCCTTGGCCCAGGGGGCCGGTGGTGGTTTCCACGCCAGGCGTGACACCCACTTCGGGGTGGCCTGCGGTCTTGCTGTGCAGCACGCGGAAGTTTTTCAACTCGCTCATGGGCAAGTCGTAGCCGGTGAGGTGCAACAACGCGTAAATCAACATCGAACCGTGGCCGTTGGAGAGCACAAAGCGGTCGCGGTTCAACCATTGAGGGTTGCTGGGGTTGTGATGCAAGTGCTGGCCCCACAAAGCCACGGCCATGTCGGCCATGCCCATGGGTGCACCAGGGTGTCCTGAGTTGGCTTGTTGTACAGCGTCCATTGCCAAGGCGCGAATTGCGCTGGCCATTTGTTGGGTGTTTGCCATGTCAGGCGGCTCCGATGGGGGTGTGAGGGAAAACCACGATTTTAGCGACCTGCGCTACAGCAGCCTGACGGCTGGCTACACTGCGTGTCGATGACGACAACCCCTGTTTCTGTACCCCTTGCTCAGCCTTGCACAGGGCTGCTTTTGGCGGCGGGCCGAGGCGAGCGCATGCGCCCACTCACCGACACCACGCCCAAACCCTTGCTGCCGGTGCGCGGCAAGCCCTTGATGCAATGGGCGATGGAAGGCCTGCAGCGTGGCGGCGTGCGCCATTTGGCCATCAACACCGCTTGGTTGGGCGAGCAAATACCGCAACACTTTGGTTCTGCCCTCGCGGTGTCGGGCCAAGCGCCCATGCACCTGCACTACTCGCAAGAAGGCCTCGACTTTGGGGGCGCTTTAGAAACCGCTGGCGGTATTGCCCGTGCGTTGCCTTGGTTGGCTGACACATTTTGGGTGGCTGCGGGCGACGTGTTTGCACCGGATTTTGAGTTTTCACCCGAGGCCTTGGCGCGTTTTGAAGCCAGCCCACAGCTCGCGCATCTGTGGCTGGTGCCCAACCCCGCGCACAACGTGGGTGGTGATTTTGGGTTGTCGGCAGAAGGCTTGGCGTTGAACTTGCTCAAGGCGACAACCACACAAGCGCTTTACACCTTCAGCACCATCGCCTTGTACAAGCGTGCATTTTTTCAAGCGCCGTGGTGCGACATTCCGGCAGGCAACCCATCAGGTGTCAAAGCCCCGCTGGCGGCCATGCTGCGCGCTGCGATGGACCAAGGCGCTGTGAGTGCATCGCTCTACAGCGGCGCTTGGACTGATGTGGGCACACCCGAGCGCTTGGCGCAGCTCAACCAAATTTAGCGGTTACTTCATACCTCGTGCTTGTTGGTGCGCGGGGCGGCTCACGCAAGCGGTCAGCCACGCATCAATGGCGGGGAATTGCGCCAACACATGGGGCGCAGGACGCACCCAACTCACGACGCTGGCCACACACAAGTCGGCCACGGTGAAGCGTTGGGCCGCGAGGTAGGCCTTGCCCTGTGCTTGTTGGTGTTGGAGGTGTTGTTCAAGGACAGCCAAGGGCACGAGCAGCGCTTTTTCAGCGGCTTCAGCCAGCTCGGGTTTGCGGCGGTCTTCGGGCATGACCATGCGATGCATGAGTACCGTGAGGCTGTCTTTTTCAATTTCGGTCACGGTCCAAAAACTCCAGCGCAAGGCCTCGGCTTCTTCGTGTGCATTGGCAGGGGCAATGCCTTCGCCGCCCGCGCCGTATTGGCTGACGATGTAGAGCGTGCAGGCCATGCTTTCCCAAACGGTCACGGGGCCTTCTGGACGCTCATCCACCACCGCAGGAATGTGGCCGTTGGGGTTGATGGCCAAAAACTCGGGCGTGCGCGTTGCGCCACCGGCGTAGGGGGTGGCGATGTGTTCAAACGGCACGCCCAATTCCAACGCGGCCCACAGAGGGCGCACTGCGCGCGATGCGCCGATGCCGTAAATTTTCAAACCCATACATGTCTCCTGTGTGTTGCGCATGGCCCCAGCCAGCGCGAGGTGGTGTGGGGCAAATATAGTCGCTTTGTTGTGGCCCTGATTTCTCGGGTCACGTCACTCCTAAAATTCGCCCATGATTTCAAACGCCCCAATTTACGCCGCGCGCCGCGCACGTTTGGCCGCTCAGCTATGCAGCACCCAAGGCGAAGGGGGTGTAGCCATCATTCCTACTGCGCCCGAACAGCAGCGCAACCGCGACAGCGACTTTGCATATCGCCACGACAGCTACTTTTATTACCTGACCGGTTTTACCGAACCCAATGCGTGGCTCGTGCTGGACGCGTCGGGTCACAGCACCCTGTTTTGCCAGCCCAAAGATTTGGCGCGTGAAATTTGGGATGGCTACCGCTTGGGGCCCGACGCCGCTGTCGATGCGCTGCGCGTGAACACGGCCCACTCGGTGACTGAGCTCGACACCGTGTTACCCAAACTGCTGGAAAACCAACACACGGTTTGGTACCCATTTGCCACGCACAAAGGATTGGAAACGCGTGTGGACGGTTGGCTCAATGCCGTGCGAGCGCGAGTGCGCTTTGGCGCGTTGTGCCCCGCGCAGCAACGCGATGTGTGCGGACCGCTCGACGAGATGCGCCTCATCAAAGACGCGCACGAACAAGACGTCATGCGTCGCGCCAGTGCCATCAGCGCACGTGCTCACATTCGTGCCATGCAAACCAGCGCCCGCATGTTGCGCTTGGGCCAAGACGTGCGTGAATACCACTTGGACGCCGAGTTGCTGCACGAGTTCCGCCTGCACGGCTCGCAGTTTCCCGCCTACACCTCGATCGTGGCCGCAGGTGCCAACGCCTGTGTGTTGCACTACCGTGCCGATGTCGCGCCTGTGCGCGACGGTGAGTTGGTGCTGATTGACGCGGGCTGTGAGTTAGATGGTTATGCGTCTGACATCACCCGCACCTTTCCGGCCAATGGCAAGTTCACAGGCCCGCAGCGCGACTTGTACAACTTGGTGCTCGCCAGCCAAGACGCGGCAGTGGCGGCCACCAAGGCGGGCGCACGCTTCAACGACCCGCACGATGCGACGGTCAAGGTGCTGGCACAAGGCTTGTTAGACCTTGGGCTGCTCAACAAAGCCAAACATGGCAACGCACAAGACGTGGTGGAGACACGTGCCTACTTTCAGTTTTACATGCACCGCACGGGCCACTGGCTGGGCATGGATGTGCACGACTGCGGCAGCTATGTCGAGCCCAGCGAGTTGGGCCAAGTGAGCGAGCGCAAAGACCCCCTCTCGGGCGAGACCCTCGTCAATCGTCCGAGCCGCATCTTGCAGCCAGGCATGGTGTTGACCATCGAGCCGGGCTTGTATGTGCGCCCCACAGAGGGCGTGCCCGAGGCGTTTTGGAATTTGGGCATTCGCATTGAGGACGATGCCATCGTCACGGCGGGTGGGTGTGAGTTGATCACCCGAGGCGTGCCCGTGGTGGCAGATGAGATTGAGGCATTGATGCGTGCGTGATGGGTCGAGACGGACCTTTGCAAATAAGTAAAAACCATTGCCACTTGCATAAGCACATCCACGGACCAAGTGCCCTAGACACAGGCCTAAAATGAATTCACAAGCTAAGGCGGTGTGCTTTTGCAAAGCACAGCCGCCTTTTGCATAACAAGGAGATTTCTATGGGTTCCAACCAATCACACAACAGCGCTGAGGCGCGCGCCGAATTGCGTCGCGCAGCGCTCGAATATCACGAATTTCCCACCCCAGGCAAAGTGGCCATTCACGCCACCAAGCAGCTGATCAACCAACACGATTTGGCTTTGGCCTATTCGCCTGGCGTGGCGGCACCCTGCGAAGAAATTGTCAAGGACCCCAACAGCGCTTACAAGTACACCAGCAAAGGCAACCTGGTGGCCGTCATTTCCAACGGCACGGCCGTGTTGGGCTTGGGCGACATTGGCCCGCTCGCCTCGAAACCCGTGATGGAAGGCAAAGGGGTTTTGTTCAAGAAGTTTGCGGGCATCGATGTGTTCGACTTGGAAATTGACGAGAAGAACCTCGACAAGTTGGTTGACATCATTGCGGCGTTGGAGCCCACGTTTGGTGGCATCAACCTCGAAGACATCAAGGCGCCGGACTGCTTCTACGTCGAGCGCAAGTTGCGCGAGCGCATGAAAATCCCAGTCTTTCACGACGACCAGCATGGCACGGCCATCACCGTGGGCGCCGCGATTTTGAACGGCCTCAAAGTTGCAGGCAAAGACCTCAAGTCGGTCAAGCTCGTCACCTCGGGTGCGGGCGCGGCGGCGTTGGCTTGTTTGAACTTGTTGCTCAAGATGGGCATGCCTCGCCAAAACATTTTTGTCACCGACTTGGCCGGCGTGGTTTATGAAGGCCGCACCGAGTTGATGGACGAAGACAAAATTCAGTTCGCCCAAAAAACCGATGCGCGCACGCTGTCTGAAATCATCGATGGCGCTGACGTCTTCTTGGGGCTGTCCGCAGGGGGCGTGCTCAAACAAGATATGGTCAAGCGCATGGCGGCCAAGCCCATCATCATGGCGCTGGCCAACCCCAACCCAGAAATCACACCTGAAGATGTCAAGGCCGTGCGCGATGACGCCATCATCGCCACCGGACGCAGCGACTATCACAACCAAGTGAACAACGTGCTGTGCTTCCCCTACATCTTCCGTGGCGCGTTGGATGCGGGCGCGTCCACCATCACCGATGAGATGGAAATTGCAGCGGTGTACGCCATTGCCGAGCTGGCACAAGCCGAACAAAGCGAAGTGGTGGCAGCGGCCTATGCCGGCGAGAGCTTGGCGTTTGGTCCGGAGTACCTGATTCCTAAGCCCTTCGATCCACGCTTGATGATGAAGATTGCGCCGGCTGTGGCGCAGGCTGCGGCCGACAGTGGTGTGGCCACGCGTCCCATCCAAGACATGGAAGCCTATATCGAGAAGCTGCAAGGTTTTGTGTATGCGTCGGGTTCCATCATGAAACCCATTTACGCTGCCGCTAAACGCGCAACAAAGAAGCGCGTGTGCTACGCCGAGGGCGAAGAAGAGCGCGTGTTGCGCGCCGTGCAAATCGTGGTGGACGAGCGTTTGGCCCAGCCCACTTTGATCGGTCGCCCCGCCGTGATTGCGCAACGCATTGAGAAATTTGGTTTGCG
>JBEEJP010000137.1:0-5563 GCA_041169125.1 Pseudomonadota bacterium | reverse complement strand
CCACGCACGAAAGTCGCCGGGCGGTGGGCCACCGGCATTGGTCACCACGATGTCAAAGTTTTGACCGGGGCCACCCGCCACCGACCAAATGGCCTCACGCCCTTGCGGCGTGGTGATGTCAGCCGCCACGGTGAGGATGGTGCTGCCCAATGGACGCAGCTGCGCAGCAGCCCGCTCGAGTGCGTCGGCACCTCGCGCCACCATCACCACATGCGCCCCCTCACGCGCCAACGCCTGTGCGCAACCCAAGCCCAAGCCTTTGCTCGCACCACCCACCAATGCCCATTTGCCCGAGAGTCCTAAATCCATCACTTCGCTCCGTACTTAGAAACCATAAACACACCGCTCAGCACCAACAAGGTACCGATGCCAATCCACACATTGAGCGGTTCGCCCAACACCCACACCCCCAAGGTGATGGTGGCCATCGGGCCAATCATGCCCGTTTGTGCCGTCAATGCAGCACCGATGCGCTCAATCGCCATCATGACCATCAACACCGGCGCGACGGTGCAAGCCAAGGCATTCAACACCGCCAGCCACAGCACCTCCACCGGCACAACGGCGGCAGACAGCGGACGCAACAACACAAACTGGACGATGCAACACACACACGCCACGCTGGTGGCCCACCCCACCAAGCGCACAGACCCCATGCGTTGCACCAACTGACCACTGAAGATCAAGTACATGGCGTAGGTGATGGCGCTGCCCAAGATCAACGCACTGCCAAGCGCCACGTTGGCCCCTGATAACGTCAACTCGTGGGCGAACACCAGCAACACGCCGCTGTAGCTCACCGCCATGGCCGCCATGCGAATCGGTTGAATGGGCTTTTTGTACAAGGCCCAACCCAGCAACACCACCAAGGTGGGGTTGAGGTAGAGGATGAGTCGCTCCAAACTGGCCGTGATGTATTGCAAGCCTAGGAAATCAAGGTAGCTCGACAAGTAGTAGCCCACAAAACCCAAGCCCACGATGCTCAACACATCACGGCGTGTGAGCGGGTTCTCACGGGCCACGGCTTGACGCTCGGCCCACAAGCCCATGGCAATGAAAAACGGCAACGCCAACAACATGCGGTACATGATGACGGTGACGGCATCAACCCCGTACCCATACGACAGTTTGACGATGATGGCTTTGCCACTGAACGCAATGGCCCCCGCCGCTGCCAACAAAAGCCCAGAGAGTGTTGGACGTTGCACAGAATCCATTCTTAAAAATAACCACCAAGTCTTGAGTTTATGTGAGTCCTAAACAAGGGGATGTCACAAACGCTCAGTACCATTGGGGGCATGTCTTCGCTGGAACTCACCCTCTTGTATTTATGCGCTGCTGTGGTCAGCGTGGTGGGCTGTCGGCTGCTGCATTTGCCCGTCATGCTGGGCTATTTATTCGCAGGCGTGGTGATTGGCCCCAACGCTTTGGCGCTGGCCAATGACTCGACCGCGGTTGCGCACTTGGCTGAATTTGGCGTGGTGTTTTTGATGTTCGTCATCGGCTTGGAGTTCAACCTGCCCAAGCTCATGCGCATGCGCAAGCTGGTGTTTGGTTTGGGCTTAGGCCAAGTGGTGCTCACGCTGGTGGGCGCCTTTGTTTTCAACCTTGCGGTGGGCTTTGCCCTCAAAGAGTTGGGCTACATCTGGCGCTTGAGCTGGCAAGCCTCGATTGCACTGGGCAGTGCCTTGGCCATGTCAAGCACGGCCATCGTGGTCAAACTCATGGCCGACCGCGTGGAGCTAGAGTCGCCGCACGGCCAACGCGTCATGGGCGTGTTGCTGTTTCAAGATTTGGCCGTGGTGCCTTTGCTGGTGCTCATCCCCGCGCTGGCCGACATGGGAGAACACAACCTGTGGAAAGTGCTCGCCATCGCCATGCTCAAGGCCTCCTTGCTGGTGGGGTTGCTGCTTTGGGGCGGCCAGCGCCTCATGCACCAATGGCTGCACTTGGTCGCCCGTCGTCAAAGCGATGAGCTGTTCATGCTCAACCTGTTGCTCATGACCCTCGGCTTGGCATGGCTCACCGAGCTGGCGGGCCTGTCACTGGCGATGGGGGCATTCTTGGCCGGCATGCTGATTGCCGAGACCGATTTCAAACACAAGGTGGAGGCCGACATTCGCCCCTTCCACGATGTGCTGCTCGGCTTGTTCTTCATCACCATTGGCATGAAGCTCGATTGGGAGGTGTTGATCGACAGCTGGGGCTGGGTGCTGTTGCTGTCCTTGGTGCCCTTGTTCCTCAAAGCTGCACTGGTGTTTGTGCTCGCGCGCATCACCGGCGCCCCTGCGGGGGTGAGCCTGCGCACAGCGTTGTACTTGGCCCAAGCCGGTGAGTTCGGTTTTGTGTTGCTCTCGCTCGGTTTGCAAAACGCGCTCATCCCCGCTGCCTGGATGAGCCCCATCTTGGCGTCGATGGTGTTGTCGATGATTGCCACCCCGTTTTTAGTCATGAATGCAGACCGCATCGTCAACCGCTTCATCAGCAACGATTGGATGTTGCAATCGTTGGCACTCACGGGCATGGCGCAACGCTCACTCACTATTGAACACCACGTCATCGTGTGCGGCTACGGCCGCAGCGGCCACAATTTGGTCGACTTGCTCACGCTTGAAAAAATTCCTTACGTCGCCCTCGACTCTGACCCAGAAAAAGTACACATGGGTCGCGAGCATGGCCACCATGTCGAGCTCGGTGATGCCACGCGTTTTTCAAGCCTCACCTCCGCAGGCTTGGCACGTGCCGCAGCCGTGGCTGTGACCTACCCCGACTTGCCTTCGGCCTTGAAAGTGCTGGCGTGGGTCAAAGAACACGCCCCTCACGTGCCCGTGATCGTGCGCACCCATGACGACAAACACCTCGAAGACCTGCGCGCCGCAGGCGCTGCCGAGGTGGTGCCTGAAGTGATTGAGGGCAGCCTCATGCTTGCCAGCCAAACCTTGGCACACATTGGCATTCCCCTCAAGCGTGTGATTCGTTTGGTGCAAGGCCAGCGTATGACGCGCTATGCCTTGATGCGCGATGCGCTCAAGCACAAGTTTGAAACGTCTGACGACTGACCCCCTCGCTGCCCCCTAGCCGCCCTCTCGCATCATGCGAGGCGGCCTCACTGAGGATCGGTCTGCAAGTACTGACCCCATGCGCTCAACACGTCGCGCACGGCGCTGATCGAAAACCGCCCCTGCGGCAAATTCCACCAAGCCGAATCGTCTGGGCCGACATGGCTGAAATTGAATTGCACACCTTGGGGCTGCACATCCACATTGAAGGCGTCGCCATCGACCGCCCCATGCGCGCGTTGACCTGATGCCACTTGCGCCAACACCGCCTGCACCTCTTGGCAGCGCTCAAGGGTGTTCACATCGCTGGTGAGCCATGCGCACACAAAACGATTCAACGGGTGCTGCACATCCACTAGGCCATCGTCACCCACCCACTCGCACACGGGGTAACGCACCGGCTGCGCCACCGTACCGGGGATGGGTGTTTGTTCTTGGATGAAGCAGCGAAGTGGCATGGCTCAGTGGCGTTTGCTGTACACGGGGTAGGCGGTGACGCGTGGCTCGAGATAACCTTCCACACGCACACCACTGGGCGTGAGCGCAGTCCACTTGTCGCCACGCAGGGTTTTGCTCGGGCTGAACCAAGCCGCGTTGACTTCGCGCACCACCTGCTCTGCCGTCCAGTCTTTGGGGAACATGGTGTTGGGCATGGGGTTGCCGTTGCGGTCGGTTTTGGTGATCCATTGGCCGGCGTGTTGTGGGTCTGCCATTTGCACGTGGGCACGGTACACGCCAACGCTGTCGGACGCTGACTCTGAACCCTCGATCACGCGCACATCGCCGTTGAGCAAGGTGTGCCCGCCGGTGGGTTCACCGGTGTGACGTTTGTAGTCCGCCCCAATGATGTGTTTGAAATCAATCGGCGAATCGCTGACGGGCAAAGCGGCCTCTTGCGCCGCCACCACAGACTTGGCTGGCGCATGCGATGTGGCCTGTGTTGAACTGTGCGGCGCTTGGTACGACCAGAACGCCGACAGTGCAACAACCGCCAACGCCAGCAACAGACGACTCAACTTATTCACCCCTCACCTCTCCTTCACGCCGTGGGTCAGCGCCGCCAACCCACACACTTTGCTTGTCTTGTTTGTGTTTGACCAAGGCTTGCAAGCCGCTGGTCAATGCTTGTTCGCGCACCTCATGGCCACGCTCGCGCAAGGCCGCAAGGGTAGCAGGTGCAAAGCGGCCGCCTTCCAACACCAGTGGCCCACCCACGCTGCCAAAGTTGGGCAAGGCAATGGCTTGCTGCGGGCTCATGCCCCAGTTCAACACACCGTACAAGGTTTTGGCCGTGAAGTGAATGATCATCGCGCCGCCCGGACTCCCCAGACTCGCCACCAACTCGCCAGTGGCTTTGTCAAACACCAGCAAAGGCGACATGGACGAACGTGGACGTTTGTTGGGTTGCACACGGTTGGCCACGAGGCGCCCCTGCGCATCGCGCGGTGCAAAGCTGAAGTCGGTGAGTTCGTTGTTGAGCAAAAAGCCTTTGACCATCTGACGCGCGCCAAACGCGTCTTCCACCGTGGTGGTCATGGCCAGCGCGTTGCCCTGCCCATCCACGATGCTGATGTGTGAGGTGCCGTACTCTGGCTGATCGGCCATGGGCGCAAAGCTGCTGCGCTGCCCACGCACGGGCACGCCGGGCAAGGCTTGTGGCATGGCTCTGGGTCGAATCAGTTTGGCGCGCTCACGCACATACGCGGGGGCCAACAAACTTTGCCACTCGCCACTGGGGGGTGGCACAAAGTCGGGGTCGGCCACGTATTGCGCACGGTCGGCAAACGCCAAGCGCGAGGCTTCGGCATACAAATGCAACCAACGCGCATCGGGTGCCCCATCTGTCGCGTCAACGGGCGAGGGCATGAGCGACGCCGGCGTGTGCTGCAGCATGCCCACAATTTGCCCCACGGCAATCGTGCCCGAGCTGGGGGGCGGAAAGCCACACACACGGTACACGCGCGCATGTGCAGCATGGTCAAAGCACAAAGGGGCGCGTTCTTTGGCTTGGTAATGGGCCAAATCACTCAAGGCCAAACGCCCCGGATTGCTGGCGTGTTGTTGTACTTTGTGCACCATGGCTTGCGCCACCTCACCGCTGTAAAACGCTTGCACGCCCTCGGTGGCAATGCGTTGCAACACCTGAGCCAATTCCGGATTGCGCAAGGTGTAGCCCACAGGGTGCGGCTCGCCATTCGCTTGGTAAAAGTAAGCACGTGCCGTGGGGTCGAGGCGCAAATACGCATCGGCCTTGAGCTGTGCGTGCAAACGTGGACTGATGGCAAAGCCTTGTGTGGCCAAGCGAATGGCCAGCTCAAACAACTGCGCCCATGGCAGCTTGCCATGCTGTGCATGGGCTTGCGCCAACATGTGCAACACACCGGGTGTACCCACCGCACGGCCACCGACAGCGGCTGCATGAAACGCCAGGGGTTGGCCTTGCACACCCAGCAACAAATCTTCCGTGGCCGCCGCAGGCGCGGTTTCTCGGCCATCAAAGGCTT
>JBEEJP010000136.1:0-5566 GCA_041169125.1 Pseudomonadota bacterium | reverse complement strand
AAACCGTGTTCTCGTTGCTCTCATGGCTCACCTTTGCGGTATTGCTCGTGGGCCGCAGCCGCTTTGGGTGGCGTGGTCGCAAAGCGGTGCGCGTGTTGTACATCGGCACAGGCTTGCTGCTGCTGGGCTACGCCGGTTCGCGCTTTGTGTTGGAAGTAATTTTGGGGCGCGTGGCATGAAGTACCTGGTGCTGCTGCTCATCGTTGTCGGCGGCATTTGGTGGATTCGCCAACAACGTCGCCCACACACCCACGCACAAAAGCCATCCCATCCACAGGTGATGGTGCCCTGCGCACATTGCGGCACACACGTGCCTGACAACGATGCCGTTCACAGCTCGCGCGGCACGTATTGCAGCGCCGCCCACCGCGATGCACACGAAGGCTGATGACCCTATGACCTCCTTGTGGCGCGACGGTTGGTACCGCTTTGCCAAGCACACGCCCTCGCCTAACTTTGGGCCACGCCCTGTGGGGACGGCCATCGACTTGGTGGTGCTGCACTCCATCAGTCTGCCGCCTGGCGAGTACGGCGGCCCAGAAATTGAGGCGCTGTTCACCAACACGCTGGATTGGGATGCGCATCCGTATTTCCAACAAATTCGTGGTGCGGAGGTGTCTGCCCACTTTGTGATTCGCCGCGATGGCGCGCTCATTCAATTCGTCAGCTGTGACGACCGTGCATGGCACGCAGGGCGCTCGAACTACCAAGGGCGTGAGAACTGCAACGATTTTTCCATTGGCATTGAACTCGAAGGTCTAGAGGGACACACCTTTGAAGCCCCCCAGTACGAAACCTTGAGCAGCTTGTGCGCGGCCATCGCACAACACTACACATTGCACCTCATCACAGGGCATGAACACATTGCCCCTGACCGTAAACAAGACCCCGGTGCCGGCTTCGATTGGAAACTTTTGCAGCATTCTTTAGGCTGGTGCGACGCACAGTTCCCGCCAAAAAATTAATTTTTCATCATTTGCGAAAAAAATTTGTTTTGCACAGAGTTTGTGCATCTCAAATTCACTTTCAGACGCCATGCGCATCAGCGCCCCAAACAACTCAAAAAGCGGCGTCAACTCTCAATGTCTGATTCAAATTCGCACAACGACGCCCCTCCAAGCGGTGTAGAAAACCACCTCTCATGGGGTGACATTTCAAATATAACGCTTTCCTACCAAAACACTACCTGTAGCGTCTTGTCACTCCCTCGAACACCAGATATAGTGTCGACCTGAATTTCAAAAAAGCGGTCCTTGCACCGCTTTTTGTTCGCACTATTGACCTGCTCACTCGAAAGAAAAAAGACATGCAAACAGCTGAGACCTCTGTGCACGCCACCAGCCCTCTGGCCCATTCCTCGCTCGCACACGACCGTGCCGCGCAAGAGAACCCCACCATGCTGGCCCACTACCAAATCATTCGCCGCAACGGCGCCGTGGTGCCTTTTGAGCCCGCCAAAATTGCCGTGGCCATGATGAAAGCCTTCTTGGCTGTGCACGGCACACAAGGTGCTGCATCGGCCAGCGTTCGCGAAATGGTGGAAGCCTTGACACAAGGCGTGGTGCGTGCGTTGATGCGTTCACGTCCAGGCGGCGGCACCTTCCACATCGAAGACGTGCAAGACCAAGTGGAATTGGGTTTGATGCGTGGTGGCCACCACGAAATCGCACGTGCTTACGTGCTGTACCGCGAGCGTCGCAACCAAGAACGCGCCCACATCAAAGAAGAGCAAACACCCGCTGCACCTGCTTTGCACGTGATTGACAACGGCCACCGCGTGGCTTTGGACTTGAACCACCTGCAACGCCTGATCCACGACGCATGTGCGGGCTTGGGTGCGGATGTCAAACCTGACCCCATCTTGGCTGAAACCATGCGCAACCTGTACGACGGCGTGCCCATGGACGAGGTGTACAAAGCGGCCATCTTGGCCACCCGCACCTTGATCGAGAAAGACCCAGACTACACCTATGCCACCGCACGTTTGTTGATGCACACCATCGTCAAAGAAGTGCTGGGCAAAGAAGTGGTGCATGCCGACATGGGCCAACACTACGCCGAGTACTTCCCCCAGTTCATCAAAAAAGGCGTTGAGAACGAGCTGCTCGACCACGCCATGTTGCAGTTTGACTTGAACCGCTTGGGCGCAGCCCTCAAGGCCGACCGCGATTTGAAGTTTGATTACCTCGGCCTGCAAACTTTGTATGACCGCTACTTCTTGCACGTGCGCAAAACCCGCATTGAACTGCCACAAGCCTTCTTCATGCGCGTCGCCATGGGCTTGGCGTTGAACGAAGTGGACCGCGAAACACGTGCGATTGAGTTCTACGAAGTGTTGTCGTCGTTCGACTTCATGTCGAGCACGCCCACTTTGTTCAACAGCGGCACCTTGCGCTCACAACTCTCCAGCTGCTACTTGTCGACCGTGCCTGACCATTTGGACGGCATCTACGAGTTGATCAAAGAAAACGCACTGTTGTCTAAGTTCGCTGGCGGTTTGGGCAACGACTGGACCCGCGTTCGCGCTTTGGGTAGCCACATCAAAGGCACCAATGGCGAATCACAAGGTGTGGTGCCTTTCTTGAAAGTGGTCAACGACACGGCAGTGGCGGTGAACCAAGGTGGCAAGCGCAAAGGTGCGGTGTGTACCTACCTCGAAACATGGCACTTGGACATCGAAGAGTTCTTGGAGTTGCGCAAAAACACCGGCGACGACCGCCGCCGCACCCACGACATGAACACCGCCAACTGGATTCCTGACTTGTTCATGCGTCGTGTCATGGAAAAAGGCGAGTGGACCTTGTTCTCTCCCTCTGATGTGCCTGATTTGCACGACTTGTTTGGCGCTGACTTCGAAAAAGCCTATGTGGCTTACGAAGCCAAAGCCAAGCGCGGCGAAATCAAACCTTGCAAAACCGTGCAAGCGACCGACATGTGGCGCAAGATGTTGACCATGTTGTTTGAAACAGGTCACCCATGGATCACCTTCAAAGACCCTTGCAACGTGCGCTCACCCCAGCAACACGTCGGCGTGGTGCATTCGTCCAACCTGTGTACCGAGATCACGCTCAACACCAGCGACACCGAAACTGCGGTGTGTAACTTGGGCTCCGTCAACCTGTCTCAACACTTGAAAGACGGCCCCAACGGCAAAGAACTCGACCACGACAAACTCAAGCGCACCATCGCCGTGGCCATGCGTATGCTCGACAACGTGATCGACATCAACTACTACGCCGTCAAGAAAGCCCGTGACTCCAACCTGCGTCACCGCCCTGTGGGCATGGGCATCATGGCCTTCCAAGACAGCTTGTACGAAATGCGCGTCCCCTACGCTTCACAAGAAGCTGTGGAGTTTGCTGATCGCTCCATGGAAGCCGTGTGCTACTACGCTTACTGGGCATCGTCTGAGTTGGCCAAAGAACGTGGCCAATACGCCAGCTACAAAGGCTCGCTGTGGGACAAGGGCATCTTGCCCATCGACTCGCTCGATCTGTTGTCGCAAGCACGTGGCGGCTACCTCGAAGTGGACCGCAGCAAAACTTTGGACTGGGACGCCTTGCGTGCCAAGATTGCCAAAGACGGCATGCGTAACTCCAACTGTGTGGCCATTGCCCCCACCGCCACCATCTCCAACATCATTGGTGTGGACGCCTCCATCGAGCCTTGCTTTGGCAACTTGTCGGTCAAGTCGAACTTGTCGGGCGAGTTCACCATCATCAACAGCTACTTGGTGCGTGACTTGAAACGCTTGGGCCTATGGGATGACGTGATGGTCATGGACCTCAAGCACTTTGACGGCTCACTGCGCCCCATCGACCGCGTGCCACAAGAGATCAAAGCCTTGTACGCCACCGCCTTTGAGGTGGAGCCACAGTGGTTGGTGGAAGCTGCGTCACGTCGCCAAAAGTGGATCGACCAAGCCCAGTCACTCAACATCTACATGGCAGGCGCATCGGGCAAGAAACTCGACGAGACCTACAAGCTCGCTTGGATTCGTGGCTTGAAAACCACCTACTACTTGCGCACCTCTAGCGCGCAACAGGTTGAGAAATCAACGGTGCAAGCCGGCTCACACAACGCCGTGTCTGCAGGTCCTGCGACCGGTGGCATGAGTGCGCTCGAAGCTGCTGCTGCAGCAGCGCAAGCGCAGATGAATGCCATCCCTGCGACTGACATCAAGTTCTGCGGTGTGGATGACCCCACCTGCGAATCGTGTCAGTGATACAACACAAACACGCAACGAAGTTCACGAATGCTTTGCGTTTGTCTTCGTTGCATTCATAATTCGCACATTGGATAATTTTTTATGTTGACCTGGGACGAAGAAGTCAAGCCCTCATCGCCATCACCTTTTGCAAGCGGCACACCTAGCCGCTCGATGGAACTCCCGCCTCTTTCTGCGACACCTGCCATGCAGCCTGTCGCTGCTGCTCGCTCTTTGAACGAAGGTGCAGCGCCCGCACAAACCACCTCTGCAGCCGCAACCAGCGAGCGCCGCGTGAACGCAGCGGACAAGCGCATCATCAACGGCCAAACCGACGTGAACCAGTTGGTGCCGTTCAAGTACAAGTGGGCTTGGGAAAAATACCTCGCCACCTGTGCCAACCACTGGATGCCACAAGAGGTCAACATGACGCGCGACATTGCGTTGTGGAAAGACCCCAACGGTTTGAGCGAAGACGAGCGCCGCATCATCAAGCGCAACCTCGGCTTCTTCGTGACGGCCGACTCTTTGGCAGCCAACAACATCGTGCTGGGCACTTACCGCCACATCACAGCCCCTGAGTGCCGCCAGTTCTTGCTGCGCCAAGCCTTCGAAGAGGCCATTCACACCCACGCATACCAATACATCGTGGAATCTTTGGGCTTGGATGAGTCTGAAATTTTCAACGCGTACCACGAAGTTCAGTCCATCCGCGACAAAGACGAGTTCCTGATTCCGTTCATCGACGCCATCATGGACCCCAACTTCCACACCGGCACCTTGCAAACCGACCAAACTTTGTTGAAGTCTTTGATCGTGTTTGCTTGCTTGATGGAAGGTCTGTTCTTCTACGTGGGCTTTACCCAAATCTTGGCTTTGGGTCGTCAAAACAAAATGACGGGAGCTGCCGAGCAGTACCAGTACATCTTGCGTGACGAGTCCATGCATTGCAACTTTGGCATCGATTTGATCAACCAAATCAAACTCGAAAACCCACAACTGTGGACAGCCGAGTTCAAAGAAGAAATCAAAGCCTTGTTCATGCATGCCGTTGAGCTGGAATACCGCTACGCCGAAGACACCATGCCACGTGGCGTCTTGGGCTTGAACGCCTCCATGTTCAAAGGCTACTTGCGCTACATCGCCAATCGCCGCGCCACACAAATTGGTTTAGAGGCACTCTTCCCCAACGAAGAGAACCCCTTCCCATGGATGAGCGAGATGATTGACCTCAAGAAAGAACGTAACTTCTTTGAAACCCGTGTGATCGAGTACCAATCTGGTGGTGCTCTGTCTTGGGATTGATGGCACTCATACACACATGTCACCGAACTTGTTCACTACCCCAACAAACACCCG
>JBEEJP010000135.1:0-5614 GCA_041169125.1 Pseudomonadota bacterium | reverse complement strand
CCTGCACACCAGCACCTACCTTCCTGCCAGCAACCAAGTTTTGGTGATCGGTGGCTACAACGCGACTTCTTCCATGCTGATCAGCACAGAGTTATTTACCTTAAATGCCACGACCCCAGCCAGTAGCACTTGGTCTACTTCGGGCAACAAAGAACTCTCGCTGGCTCGCGCCATGCACACCAGCACATTGATGAGCAACGGCAATGTTCTAGTGCTAGGCACCTACTACGCCACCTCTGGCACGGTCTCTAACACGACCGAAATTTGGACGCCGTAACGGCCATTTCATTTACTTCTCGTCTTCACCTCACCACCCACCACCACAAAGGGCTTCCCATGAAAAAACTTCTCATTTCAACTGGCCTCCTGTTGACAGCCACCCTAGCCTTGGCTCAACCCCAAAAGCCAACGTACGCCTATTACGAAGGCTTCAATCTGAGCATGGGCCTGGCTCAAAACCAAACAGATACCACCAGCAGCACATCCACCACCCATGCCAACACGAGCGTGGGACTGGCCAAGCTCAACTACACATTCGCATTGGCTTACCCAGCCAAGCTCGGCGTCACAGCCACCATGGACTTGAAGAGCTCCAAAGTGAGCGACACAGAAAACTTAGCAGTCAACGGCCCCACCGAAATCACCATCGAGCCGGGCGTCTTGCTGTTGAGCAATTCCTTGTTGTACGGCAAATTAGGCACATACAGCAGCCGTTACGAGTCTGGCGCCAACCCCACGCGCAACCTCACTGGTACCAGCATGGGCATCGGCATCAAGCACTACGTTTACGGCCAAAACTTCATTCAAGCGGAGTGGACACAACGCAAAGCCGATGACAACGGTGCAGGCTTGGCCGGCATCAAGTTCAAGCAGACCTCAGCGGCTGTCTTGGTCGGCTTTAACTTCTAAGCCTCCTCAGATGTGAGACTGCGAGGGATTTATCATCCCTCGCATGAAACTCTCCCCCAAAGCCCTCGGGCTTGCTGCTGCCGCGATCACGGTGCTGATTTGGTCATCGTTCATCGTGGTGGCCCGTGCCTCTGCGGGGCACAACTTACTTCCCCTCGACATTGGTTTTTTGCGCATCATCGGCGCAGGCTGCGTGTTGCTGCCTTGGGGTTGGTGGCTCATGCGAGTGCAACGCCTCAGCGACGACCCCACCGCGCATTCAACAGGATCGCTCTTCGGTCTATCTCCTCTTCCTCTGCGCATCACCGCGTTGGCAGGTTTATTTGGCAGCGTGCTGTATGCCATGCTGGCCTACTCTGGTTTTTTCTTCGCCCCTGCCGCGCATGCGTCGGTGTTGATGCCCGGCAGCTTGCCCCTATGGACTTCGCTCTTGGCGGTCGTGGTGCTGCACGACCAGCTCACCCGCGCTCGCGTGATGGGTTTGGCTTGTATTGTGTTGGGCGACCTGCTGGTGGGGGGCGTCAGCTTACTCAAAGCGTTTGAGGGCGGCGAAGTTTGGAAAGGCGATTTGCTGTTCATGAGCGCTGCTTTTTGCTGGGCCTGCTATACCGTGCTGGTGCGCCGTCATGCGTTAGCGCCTGTGCGTGCCACCATTGCCATCACCGCGTTCGCCTGCGTCAGCTTTGTGCCTCTTTACGGCATTGCCGCTTATGCCGGCTGGGTACCCACCCACCTAGGCACTGCCCCCGTGGAGGAAATGCTGTTTCAAGCCATCTACCAAGGCGTGGGGTCCGTCGTCATCTCAGGCATCACCTTCAACGTGATGATTCGCCACTTTGGCCCCGTGCGCTCCACCATGATCACAGCCCTGGTACCGGGCCTATCGGCCTTAGGCGCTGTGGTGTTTTTGAATGAACCGATGAGCCTCAACCTGTTGGGCGGCTTGGCCTTGGTGACCTGCGGCATTTTGTTTGGCGTGCGCGTGCCAAAACCTTGAGGGTTTACTTGTGGCTGAGCGCGTTGCTCACCAATTTGGATGTAATGTCCACAATTTGAATCATGCGGTCATAGGCCATGCGCGTGGGACCAATCACACCCAAGGTACCCACCACATGGCCATCCACTTCGTAGGGGGCACTCACCACCGATAGCTCTTCCATCGGCACGATTTTGCTTTCGCCGCCAATGTAAATTCGCACCCCCTCGGCTTGGGCCGAACTGTCGAGCAAACGCACCAGCTGCGCTTTTTGCTCGAACAAGTCAAAGGCGCGGCGCAGGTTGCCCATATCGCTCGAGAAGTCGCTGACCGACAGCAGGTTGCGCTCGCCGCTGATGACCACATCGTCTTGCGCCTGGGTCAGGGCTTCGGTGCTCACTTGCACCGCAGCTTGCATGAGCGAGGCAATTTCACCGCGCAAGCTCTCCACTTCTGCCAGCAATTTTTCGCGCACCTGCTCAATGGCCATGCCGGCGAAATGTTGGTTCAAATAATTCGACGCCTCCACCAGCTGAGAGGCGGTGTAATCAGCCTCCGTGAACAGCACACGGTTTTGCACATCCCCCTCAGGCGAGACGATGATCACCAACAAACGGCGGTCCGACAGGCGCAAAAACTCAATGTGACGAAACACCGAACTGCGACGAGGCGCAATGACCACCCCCACAAACTGCGACAAATCGGACAACAAATGCGCCGCATTGGCAATGACTTTTTGGGGTTGATCTGGGGCCAAGGTTGGCGTTTGCAGCTGGCCACGCTCGGCGGTGAGCATGGTGTCCACAAACAAGCGGTAGCCCAGCGCAGTGGGGATGCGCCCCGCTGAGGTGTGCGGGCTAGCGATCAGGCCCAACTCCTCCAAATCCGACATCACATTGCGGATGGTGGCGGGCGAGAGCTCAATGCCAGTGGCGCGTGACAGCGTGCGCGAGCCGACGGGCTGCCCGTCGGCAATGTAGCGCTCTACCAGCGCTTTGAGCAATAACTTGGCGCGATCGTCTAGCATGGTGAATCTTTGGCGAATTTTAATGATGTAATTTACCCATGAAATCCAAGTTTCGTCAGATCGCATTGCTAGGCAAATACCATCAGTCTGTGGGCATTGCCAACACCTCCTCGCGTGAAACCCTTGAGGGGATTGCACAGTTCTTGCACACGCTCGGCTGTGAAGTCGTCGTCGAGCAAGCCACCGCGTCAGGCGCAGGCCTGAGCGGCCACACCGTGATGCGCATTGAGGAAATTGGCAAATCCTGTGACCTAGCCATTGTGTTGGGTGGCGACGGCACGATGTTGGGTTACGCACGGCAACTCGCCCCGCACAACGTGCCGTTGATCGGTATCAACCAAGGCCGTTTGGGCTTCATCACAGACATCCCGCTGAGCGAAGTGAAAACCGCACTCACCGCCATGCTGGGCGGCGCCTACGAGGAGGACCGTCGGGCCCTGATGCGTGCCAAAGTGTGGCGCGACGGGCATTGCGTGTTCAACGCCTTGGCTTTGAACGATGTGGTGGTCAACCGTGGCGCCACCAGCGGCATGCTGGAAGTGCGTGTCGCCGTGGATGGCCGCTTTGTGGCAAACCAACGTGCAGACGGTTTGATCATTGCCACGCCCACCGGCTCGACGGCTTACTCGTTGTCAGTGGGTGGGCCTTTGCTGCACACCTCTTTGCCCGCTTGGGTATTGGCACCCATTGCGCCACACACCCTGTCCAACCGCCCCATCGTGTTGGCTGACACGGGCGAAGTCACCATTGATTTGGTGTCTGGCCGCGACGCCAGCGCCAACTTTGACATGCAGTCGCTCGCCTCACTCCTGATCGGGGACCGCATCACGGTCAAGCGCTCGAACCACCACGCCACGTTTTTGCATCCACGTGGCTGGAGCTATTACGACACCTTGCGCCAAAAATTGCATTGGAACGAGGGTGTGGCATGAGTTTGCAACACATCGTGTTGCGCGATTTCGTGATCGTGCGAGAACTGGACCTCGATTTGTCGAGCGGCTTTTCTGCGCTCACCGGCGAAACTGGTGCTGGCAAATCGATTTTGATAGACGCCCTGCAACTGGTGCTGGGCGCCCGTGCTGAAACCAGCGTGGTACGCGAAGGCGCAGCACGCGCCGAGATTTGTGCCGAGTTCGACACCACCCCCGACATTTTGAAATGGTTGGAGGACGAAGGCTTTGCCGACATCGCCACCGATGACCCTCTGCTGCTCAAGCGCACGATTGACGCGCAAGGCAAAAGCCGCGCATGGATCAACGGTGGCCCTGCCACGGCCACCCAGCTGCGTGCTTTGGGCGACAGGGTTTTAGACATCCACGGCCAACACGCATGGCAAAGCCTGACCCGCCCAGATGCGGTGCGCGGCTTGCTGGATGCTTATGCGGGCGTGAGTCTTCAAGGCCTGACACACACTTGGACACACTGGCGTCAAGCCACCCACGCCTTGCACGAGGCACGCACCGCGCAAGCCACATTGCAAGAAGAACGCGAACGTTTGTTGTGGCAAATGACGGAGGTCGACAAGCTCTCGCCCGCTGAAGACGAGTGGGACGAACTCAACAGCCAGCACACGCGCCTCTCGAACGCACAAGCCTTGATGGATGCAGCGCAAGCTGCCATTCAAGCCCTAGAAGACGATGACCGTGGCGCATTACGCCTACTGGCCAAAGCACAAGATGTGCTGCAAGACCAAACCGATGTAGAGCCCGAGTTCACCGCGCTGGTGGATGTGCTGGCCTCTAGCCTTGCACAAGCAGGCGATGTGGCCCACACGCTCAACGCCTATTTGGGCCGCACCGAACTCGACCCCGCACGCCTACAAACGCTCGACGACCGCCTGTCGCTGTGGATGTCTTTGGCGCGTCGCTTCAAGCGCACACCGCAAGAGCTGCCTGCGCTCTACCAAGAGTGGCAAACACGCTTGACGCAACTCGACGCCGCCACCGACCTTGAAGGGCTTGAAGCGGCAGAGGCCAAAGCTGCAGCCGCCTACCAAGCCGAAGCGCGCAAAGTGTCGCAAGCCCGCACACAAGCAGCGCCCAAACTGGCCACCGCCATCACACAAGCCATGCAAGGCTTGGGCATGCAAGGCGGCCGCTTCGAGGTACAGCTCGACAAAACCGAACAGCCTACAGCCAGCGGCCTAGAAAGCATCACCTTCTTGGTGGCCGGCCACCCCGGCAGCACGCCCCGTCCCGTGGGCAAAGTGGCTTCGGGTGGCGAGTTGTCGCGCATTGCCTTGGCCATTGCCGTCACCACCAGCGAACTCGGTACGGCGCAAACCCTCATTTTTGACGAGGTCGATTCTGGCGTAGGCGGTGCCGTGGCTGAAACCGTGGGCCGCTTGATGAAACAGTTGGGCAAAGACCGCCAAGTGCTGGCCGTGACCCACCTGCCACAAGTGGCGGCCTGTGCCGACCACCACTTGGTGGTGTCCAAGCACAGCGATGCGCAAGGCACCTCAAGTCAAGTCACCGCACTCAGTGCCGATGCAAGGGTGAACGAAATTGCGCGCATGCTGGGCGGCGAAAAAGTGTCAGACACCACCCTCGCCCACGCACGCGAAATGCTGCAAACCTCCGCAAAGGCTGGCAAGAAATGAAACAAGAACTGGTGCTCATCACAGGCATGTCGGGTTCGGGCAAGTCTGTGGCCCTGAATGCGCTGGAAGATGCCGGCTACTACTGCGTCGACAACTTGCC
>JBEEJP010000134.1:0-5644 GCA_041169125.1 Pseudomonadota bacterium | reverse complement strand
CAAGAACAAGTCTTAATTGCTGTTGATCGCCTGCTTTGTTTGATCTCGATTTTTCCAAAATTGCGGTAGTCAGCGCGGTGGCCTTGGTGGTCATCGGGCCTGAGCGCCTGCCTAGCGTGGCCCGCACTTTGGGAACGATGATTGGCAAAGCCAAGCGTTACGTGTCTGACGTCAAGGCCGAGGTCAATCGCACGATGGAGCTTGAAGAGCTCAAAAAAATGAAAGAGACGATGGAGTCTGCCGCACGTGATGTGGAGCACTCGGTTCAAACCACCGCCAGCGATTTTGAAAAAGACTGGGCCGAAACCACGGCGGGTTTGTCGTCCGACCACTACGAGCCCTTGGCGCCATTGCCCCCCACGTATGAAAACCCAGGCAAAAAGTGGCGCCTCAAGCGCGGTGCTGTGCCGCATTGGTACAAGGCCCGTCAAGGCGTGCGCACCAAGGCGCTTTCTGGCGCTGCACGTGTGGCGCGTTTTCGTCCTGTGAAGCGTTCTGAACATGTCTGACACTCCCCCTCAAGACGAATTGGCTGGCACTGAGCAGCCGTTTGTGCAACATTTGATTGAGCTGCGTGACCGCTTGGTCAAAGCGACCATCGCGGTGTTGGTGGCTGGCGCTGCGCTGGCCATTTATCCTGGTCCAGCCGATTTGTATGACTTGCTGGCGGCGCCGCTGGTTGCACAGTTGCCAGAGGGTGGGCACCTGATTGCCACCTCTGTGATTTCACCGTTCTTGGTGCCTCTGAAGATTTTGCTGATGACGGCATTTTTGGTCGCACTGCCGGTGGTGTTGTATCAGGTGTGGGCCTTTGTGGCGCCTGGCTTGTATTCGCACGAGAAGAAGTTGGTGCTGCCTTTGGTGGTGTCTAGCACGGTGCTGTTCATGGTGGGCGTGGCGTTTTGCTACTTCTTCGTGTTCGGCCAAGTGTTCAAGTTCATCCAAAGCTTTGCGCCCAAAAGCATCACGGCTGCACCCGATATCGAAGCGTATTTGGGTTTTGTCATCAGCATGTTCATCGCCTTTGGTTTGGCGTTTGAAGTGCCCATCGTGGTGATTGTGTTGGCCCGCTTGGGTGTGGTGACGGTGGATAAGCTCAAAGATTTCCGTTCTTACTTCATCGTGTTGGCGTTCATCATTGCCGCCATCGTCACGCCGCCCGATGTGGTGTCGCAATTGGCGTTGGCCATTCCCATGTGCATCTTGTATGAGATTGGCATTTGGGCTGCGCAACTCTTTATCCAACACACGCAAGCGCCAGACGCCGAATAAGCGAAGGGCAAACACACCATGAAACGCCAATGGTTGTTGTTCTCTCAAGTGGTCACCGTGTTGGTGGCAGTGTGGTTTGTGGTGGCGACCTTAAAGCCCGAGTGGCTCAACCTTCGCAGCACGGCGCTCAGTGGTGGTGTCACACTGTTGGAAGCCGCCCCCAATGCTTCGGGAGTGCCCATGCCCGGCAGTTTGAGCCCCGCTGCCAAATTGGCTTCGCCCGCTGTGGTGAGCATTGCCACCACGCAAGCGAGTGCGCCTGCACATCCGCTGCAAAACGACCCATGGTTTCGCTTTTTTTATGGAGACCGTGAAGAAGACGAGTCACCTCAACAAGGTTTGGGCAGTGGCGTCATCGTGAGTCCCGAGGGGTACATCCTTACCAACAACCATGTGATTGAAGGTGCCGCTGAAATTCAAGTCACGCTCAGCGACAGCCGTCGTGCGACAGCGCAGCTGATTGGCGCTGACCCAGAGACCGACTTGGCGATTTTGCGCATCCAGCTAGAGCGCTTGCCCGTCATTGCCTTGGGCAATTCAGACACGGCGCAAGTGGGTGATCGTGTGCTGGCCATTGGCAATCCGTTTGGTGTGGGCCAAACGGTGACCAGCGGTATTGTGTCGGCCTTGGGGCGCAACCAATTGGGCATCAATACATTTGAAAACTTCATCCAAACCGATGCGGCTATCAATCCCGGCAACTCGGGCGGCGCTTTGGTGGATGTGAATGGCAACTTGATTGGCATCAACACGGCCATCTATTCACGCTCGGGCGGCAATATGGGGATTGGCTTTGCCATTCCTGTGTCAACCGCACGTCAAGTGCTAGAGGGCATCGTGCGTGACGGCCAAGTGGTTCGCGGCTGGATTGGTATTGAGCCTTTGGAGCTCACGCCTGAATTGGCAGAGACATTTGGTTTGAAGCAAACCGAAGGCGTCATCATCACGGGCGTGTTGCAAAGCGGGCCCGCTGCCAATGCAGGTTTGCGTCCCGGCGACTTGCTGCTCAAAGTCGCAGGCCAGCCCGTGAAGAATGTTGGTGAGTTGTTGACACAAATTGCATCACTCACGCCAGGCAAAACCGCCAAGCTTGAAGTGGTGCGGCGCAACCAGAGCCTCACGCTCGAGGTGACGCCTGCACAGCGCCCCAAACCCAAGATTCAAAAATAAGGCCATCGCCATGCGCCCCACCGTCACCCGCCAAGCCTTGCTCGATGCTTGTACCGAACTGCTGCAACCTGCGCGGTTCAAAGACTACGGGCCCAATGGCTTGCAAGTCGAAGGCTCAGACACCATCCGTCACATCGTGTCAGGCGTCACGGCCAGCCGTGCATTGATTGAAGCGGCGATTGAGGCGAAGGCCGATGCCATCTTTGTTCACCACGGTTTGTTTTGGCGCGGCCAAGACGGCACGGTCACGGGCTGGATGAAGCAACGTTTGCAGTTGCTGCTGGCGCACAACATCAATGTGTTGGCGTACCACTTGCCGCTCGATGCTCACCCCGAGCTGGGCAACAACGCGCAATTGGGTCAGCGTTTGGGTTTGCAAGTGCAAGGTGCTTTGGGCGATCAAGACTTGGTGTTGTGGGGCGTGGCCGCCAACGGGCAGAGTTTTGCCAACGCGCAAGCCTTGGCCGATGTGGTGTCGCACGCTTTGGGGCGTGCGCCTGTGGTGGTGCAAACGCCAGCGCGCGAAATTCGCAAAGTGGCTTGGTGCACCGGGGGCGCGCAAAGCTATTTCGACGCCGCCATTGCAGCGGGGGTGGATGCTTTCATCACCGGTGAAATATCAGAGCCGCAAGCCCATTTGGCGCGTGAAACAGGCGTTGCCTTTTTGGCCTGCGGCCACCACGCCACGGAGCGTTATGGCGCGCCTGCGGTAGCGGCGCATGTGGCGGCTCAACTGGGCATCACGCACCAGTTCATCGAGATTGACAACCCCGCATGACACACAAGCCCATGCTCATCACGCAGGGCGATGCAGCGGGCATTGGCCCAGAAATCATCGTCAAAGCATTTCGTGATGCACCCGAGCAGATGCAAGACTGCGTGGTGGTAGGCGATTTTGCGGTGATGCAGCGTGCGGCCTTGCTTTTGGCGCAATGCGAGCTGCACCCACCGCAAATGCAGATTCAACGGGTGCGAGATGCCCGTGAAGCTGCCAGCATCACCACGCCCTGCACGATTCCTTTGTTGCAAGTGACGCAGCCTTTGACTGCAGACCAACTTCCCGCATGGGGGCATATCAGTGCCACCGCTGGCAAGTTGGCCGCCGATGCCGTGGTGTGGGCGGCACAAGCTGCACTGCGCGGTGACGTGTCTGCTGTGGTGACCGCACCGTTGCACAAAGAAGCGCTGCATGCCGCCGGTGTGCCGTTTCCGGGGCATACCGAAATGTTGCAAGCTTGTGCGGCAGCGCACGCGGGTGTGGCGGTGGACGACATGCCTGTGCGCATGATGTTGGCCAATCCTGAACTCAAAACGGTGTTGGTCAGCATCCATGTATCGCTTCGCAAGGCGATTGAGGCGGTGACGAGCGACAACATTTTGCAAACCCTGCGCATCACGCATGCTGCTGAGCTTGCTGTCACGGGACGCGTGCCGCATATGGCGGTGGCTGGCCTCAATCCGCATGCGGGTGAGGGTGGTTTGATGGGGCGCGAAGAGTTAGACATCATCATTCCCGCATTGCAGCAAGCACGTGCCGAGGGCATGCAGGTGAGTGGGCCGTTTGCGCCCGACACGGTGTTCATGCGCGCACGCGCCAAGAACGGCAAAGCGGGGGAGTTTGATGTGGTGATCGCGATGTACCACGACCAAGGTTTGATTCCTGTGAAGTACCTGGGCGTGGAGCAGGGCGTGAATGTCACGCTAGGGTTGCCCTTGGTGCGCACCAGCCCTGACCACGGGACGGCCTTTGATGTGGCGGGCACGGGTAAGGCCGATGCATCTAGCTTGTTGGCGGCTGTGGCGATGGCGCGCAGCATGAGCGTCAGTGCATGACTACATAAAGAATTAAAAAGTACTTAAATTCATCTGTGCTTACCCCAAGCTTGCAGTGGAAGCACTTCGAATTAATGAGGTCCATGTGGCGGTCAGCTACAATAAACGGTTAGCCCAACCAGTGATGATTGTTTGAGGAATCCCATGAGTGACACCCCAGTAGACACCAGTAAACGCACGTGGCTGATTGCCTCGACATGCGCCG
Organism: Pseudomonadota bacterium; assembly: GCA_041169125.1. Lineage (GTDB taxonomy): Bacteria > Pseudomonadota > Gammaproteobacteria > Burkholderiales > Burkholderiaceae_C > Limnohabitans. The sequence goes on along the minus strand of JBEEJP010000134.1, from coordinate 1,164 downwards.
GTGCAGTCGGCGGTGCAGCAGTTGCTGTGCCTTTCGTTAGTACATTCCAGCCCTCCGAGCGTGCCAAGGCCGCTGGTGCTGCGGTTGAAGTCGATATCTCTGCTTTGAAGCCGGGCGAGAAGATGACGGTGGAATGGCGCGGTAAGCCCGTTTGGATCGTCAAACGCACACCTGAGCAAGTCGATTCTTTGAACAAGACTGAGTCTCAATTGGCTGACCCCGCTTCTGAGCGCAAGGCCTACCCAATTCCTGCCTACGCCAAAAACCAACATCGCTCGATCAAGCCTGAAATTTTCGTGGCTGTGGGCATTTGCACCCACTTGGGTTGCTCTCCTTCAGACAAGTTCCAAACTGGCGCGCAACCTTCGTTGCCAGCCGATTGGTTGGGCGGCTTCTTGTGCCCTTGCCATGGTTCAACGTTCGACATTGCTGGCCGCGTGTTCAAAAACAAGCCTGCGCCAGACAACCTCGAAATCCCGCCACACATGTATCTGTCTGACACCAAGTTGCTCATTGGTGAAGACAAGAAAGCCTGATAGGACACACCATGGCTGAATTTAAAGAAATCTCTCCAAACGCCAGTGCTGGCGAAAAACTGCTCAACTGGGTGGACAACCGTTTTCCTTTGACCAAGATGGTCAAAGAGCACGTGTCTGAGTACTACGCGCCCAAGAACTTCAACTTCTGGTACTTCTTTGGCTCATTGGCCATGTTGGTGCTGGTGATCCAAATCGTGACCGGTATCTTCTTGGTCATGCACTACAAGCCTGATGCAACTTTGGCGTTTGCCTCTGTGGAATACATCATGCGCGATGTGCCATGGGGTTGGTTGATTCGCTACATGCACTCCACGGGCGCTTCAGCGTTTTTTGTGGTGGTGTATTTGCACATGTACCGTGGTCTGATTTACGGTTCATACCGTCAACCACGTGAGTTGGTGTGGGTGTTTGGCTGTGCCATCTTCTTGGCATTGATGGCTGAAGCCTTCATGGGTTACTTGTTGCCTTGGGGTCAAATGTCCTACTGGGGCGCACAGGTGATCGTGAACTTGTTTGCTGCTGTGCCTTTCGTGGGCCCCGATTTGGCTTTGCTGATTCGTGGTGACTACGTGGTGAGCGATGCCACCTTGAACCGTTTCTTCAGCTTCCACGTGATTGCTGTGCC
>JBEEJP010000133.1:0-5648 GCA_041169125.1 Pseudomonadota bacterium | reverse complement strand
GTGTCGCGGCTCAAAATGGTGTCGCCGTAGCCGTTTTCAACGCTGCTGATCGCGACAGAAACGAAGTCACCTGCTTGGACTTCGAGCTCGCCCTGGTCGTTTTTGAATTCTTCGATTGGCACATAAGCTTCAGACTTGAGGCCAGCGTTCACGACGACGTGGTTGTGTTCGATACGAACCACTTCAGCGGTGATCACTTCACCTGTGCGCATTTCGGCGCGCTTCAGGGACTCTTCAAACAGGGCGGCAAAAGATTCAGACATGTATTTCCTTTGTCTCATCACGGGAAAGAGGGCAGCGGAAGTGCTGCGCCACATGGGCCTGCGATAAGCGGTGGTTGTGTGGCGTGAGCCACGGGTTAAGTTGTAGATCCGTTGGGCCAGTGCGCATGCAGCGCGAGAGGAGCCTAACGGGCCAAGGGCGCAGCCCTTTCAAAGAACTTTGCAGCTTTTAAAAAGGTTGCTTTGCTTGCCACCAGTTCAGCACTTGATCGACTGAGGCTTCAATCGAGAGTGATGAGTTGTCCAGTGACAGCGCATCTTGTGCCGGTTTCAAGGGTGCCACGCTGCGCGAAGAATCGCGTGCGTCGCGGGCCTCTAAATCGGCGCGAAGACCGTCAAGTGTAGTCGAAATTCCCTTTGAAATCAATTGCTTATGACGGCGTTCGGCGCGTTGTGCGGCACTGGCGGTCAAAAACACCTTCAAAGGTGCGTGGGGAAAGATGACGGTGCCCATGTCGCGGCCGTCTGCCAGCAAGCCGGGCAGACGCTGAAAGCTGTGTTGCAAATCAACCAAAGCGGTACGCACGGAGGGTAAAACCGACACTTTAGAAGCATTCATACCTGCGGCTTCGGTGCGGATGGTGTCACTCACGTTTTCGTCGCCAAGCCACACGGTTTCGCCCTCAAAGCGAACGGGCAGGGTGCGGGCGAGGTCGGCGATACGGGTTTCGTCCGCCACGTCCAGGGTCAGGCCTGCCTGCAACGCGGCATAGGCGGTGACGCGGTAAAGCGCCCCTGAGTCGAGGTAGTGATAGCCCAAGGCTTGGGCGACACGGCTGGCCAAGGTGCCTTTGCCTGAAGCGGTGGGGCCGTCGATGCAAATGACGGGAATGTCTTGGGGCTTGGCATGTGCCACCGAGAACAAGGCTTCAAAGTAATCAGGAAAAGTTTTGGCCACGCACTTGGGGTCTTCAATGCGCACGGGCATGTGCTCGGCATTGAACGCCGCGAGCGAGAAGCACATGGCCACGCGGTGGTCGTCGTAGGTGTGAATGCTTGCCGCCTGCCATTGGCCTTGTGCGGCGGTGGTGTGCGTGCCGTTGGGCAATGGGTATACCTTGATCCAGTCAGGGCCTTCTTCCACGGTGGCGCCGAGTTTGCGGCATTCGGTGGCCATGGCCACGATGCGGTCGGTTTCTTTCACACGCCAGCTGGCGATGTTGGTCAAGGTGGTGGGGCTGTCGGCGTACAACGCCATCACGGCCAAGGTCATGGCGGCGTCGGGGATGTGGTTGCAGTCGAGGGTGATGCCCTTGAGTGGCCAAGCCCCGCGTTGAATTTCGAGCCAGTTGGGGCCGCTGGTGATCTTGGCACCCATGTGGGCTGCGGCGTCCATGAAACGAATATCGCCTTGAATCGAGTCAGCCCCAACGCCTTGAATACGGATGCCTTGTCCGTGGGCGATAGCCCCCAATGCGATGAAGTAGCTGGCCGAAGATGCATCGGCTTCGACGTGGATGCTGCCGGGTGATTGGTAGCGGCTGCCTGCGGGAATCACAAAACGCGCCCAACCGTGGCGCTCGACGGCAATGCCGTAACGGGCCAAGAGGTTGAGCGTGATTTCGATGTAGGGCTTGCTGATGAGTTCGCCCACCACCTCAATGGTGATGGCGCGCTCAAGTGCTGCCAATGGCAAGGCCATCAACAACGCCGTGAGGAACTGGCTAGACACATCGCCACGCACAGGGATGGGTTTGTCCAGCTCCAGCGCAGGTTGACGCACGCGCAGGGGAGGAAAGCCTTCGTTGCCGAGGTAGTCAATCGCGCAACCCAGCTCGCGCAGGGCGTCTACCAAATCGCCAATGGGGCGCTCGTGCATGCGGGGCACGCCCTTGAGCGTGAAGTCGCCGCCGTGCACGGCCAGTGCTGCGGTGAGCGGGCGCATGGCCGTGCCGGCGTTGCCCATGAAAAACTCAATCGCCTCGGTGGGCCAAGCGCGGCCACCCAAACCTGTGATGGTCACGGTCGTGCCTTGCACCTCAACGCCACAGCCGAGTTGGCGCAGCGCAGCCAGCATCACGCGCGTGTCGTCGGAGTCCAGCAGGTCGTGAACCACTGTCGTGCCTTCGCACAAGGCGGAGAGCAGCAACACGCGGTTGGAAATACTTTTAGAGCCGGGCAGGGTGACTGTGCCAGAGGCGCCTTGCAGCGCGGGCAGGTCGAGAAAAGCGGTAGAGAACATTCAGTTGTCTTCAGAATTTTTGTGACAAGCGTTGCCCGCTTGCAGCGTCCAAGTCGAGCGGACATCGCTGGCTTGTTGAATCAGTTGTTGCAGCGCTTGGGTGTCGCCAAGCTTCAAGGCGTCTTCGAAATGGTCGAGTTCGGCGCGCAAGTGCTGCAGTTGTTTGCGCACTTCGGCATGGTTGGCATTCAAGATGTCACGCCACACCGAGGCATCGCTGGCAGCGATGCGAGAGAAGTCGCGAAAGCCTGGGCCTGCCATGTCTAAAAACGCGGCGCCCTGTGGTTGCTTGGTGATGGCGTTGACAGCGGCAAACGCCAGCATGTGTGGCAAGTGGCTCACGGCGGCAAATGTGGCGTCGTGTGCCTCGGGGGTCATGGTGCTCACATGGCTGCCGACTGCGGTCCACACCTCGTGTGCGGCTTGCAGACGATGAATGCCGGTTTTGGGCAGAGGGGTGAGGATGGTGCGGCGTTCTTGGTAGAGCGTGCGCTCAGCGTGCTCAATGCCGGCCACCTCTTTGCCAGCAATGGGATGCGCAGGCACAAAGCAGTTCAGGCGTTCGCCCAGCGTGTCTTGTGCTGCGGCAATCACATCGCACTTGGTGGAGCCGACATCCATCAGCAAAGTGTTGGGTTGCAGCACATCGCGCATGGCGGCAAAGCTGCTGTGCATGGCGCCCACAGGCACGGCCAACAACACCAAATCAGCGCCTTGCACGGCTTCAGCCACGCTGGCACAGGCGTGGTCGATGACCTTGAGTTCAACGGCCCGTTGGCGGGTTTTTTCGGAAGCGCTAAAGCCGACGATCGATTGCACCAGACCTGCTTCGCGCAAGGCGAGCGCAAACGAGCCGCCCATCAGGCCACAGCCGATGAGGGCAAGCCGTTGGAACTTCATTCGGGCATCACTCGGAAACGGGGTAAGACCCCAAGACCTTGTAGAACGCGCACAAGCCTTGCAGCTCTTGCAGCGCCGCCGCCACATGGGGCTGGCTGACGTGGCCTTGGATGTCGATGTAGAAGTAGTACTCCCACTGGCCCGATTTGGCGGGGCGCGACTCAAAGCGTGTCATTGACACGCCATTGTTTTTGAGCGGGACCAACAAGTCGTGCACCGCGCCTGGGCGGTTGGGTACCGACACCACGAGGCTGGTGCAGTCGTTGCCCGACGCAGGGGGCGTGGCCAGAGTTTGGGGTAACGCGATGACGGCAAAGCGTGTGCGGTTGTAGGCCTCGTCTTGGATGGCGTGGTGCACGATGTGCAGGCCAAACTGGCTGGCCGCGCGTTCGCTGGCCAGTGCTGCCCATTTGGGGTTGCTGGCGGCCAGACGTGCACCCTCGGCATTGCTAGACACCGCGCGGCGTTCGGCCAAAGGCAGATGTTGGCTGAGCCAACCTTGGCATTGGGCCAAAGCTTGGGGGTGGGCCATGACCACGTCGATGTCGGCATCGGAGTTGATTTGGCGCATCAGGTTGTGGCGGACCAAGAGGCTGACTTCGCCCACCACATGCACGGGTGAACGCAAGAACAAATCGAGCGATCGGGCCACCACGCCTTCGGTGGAGTTTTCCATGCCTACCACGCCGTATTGGGCGGTGCCTGCCGCGGTGGCGTGAAAGACCTCGTCAAAGTTGGCGCAGTAAATCAGGTTGGCGGCGCTGCCAAAAAACTCAATGGCCGCTTGTTCGCAAAACGTGCCTTGGGGGCCGAGCACGGCCACGCGTTGGGGCGCTTCGAGCGCCAAGCAAGCCGACATGATTTCGCGCCAAATGGAGGCGACGTGTTCGTTCTTCAGCGGGCCTGGGTTGGCTTGGGTGATCTTGTCAATCACTTGGGCCACACGGTCGGGGCGGAAGAAGGGTGAGCCTTCAGCGCGTTTGATTTCGCCCACAAGCTCTGCCACCTTGGCGCGGTCGTTGACCAGTTGCAGCAGCTGTTTGTCGAGCGCGTCAATTTGCACGCGCAAGGCGGCCAAGGCTTCGGATTGAACGGGTTGTTGACTCATGGTGTGGTTGCTCGTTCAGATGCTCAATCAAGCCTGTGTTTTTTCAAACGCTTGCATGTAGTGGACCAACGCTTGCACACCCTCGATGGGCATGGCGTTGTAGATGCTGGCGCGCATGCCACCCACCGACTTGTGGCCTTTGAGTTGCAGCAAACCTGCGGCTTTGGCGCCTGCCAAGAAGGCGTCGTTGCGAGATTCGTCAGCCAAGAAGAAGGGCACGTTCATGCGCGAGCGGCAGTCGTGTGCCACTTTGTTGCTGTAGAAGCTGGAGCTGTCCAAAAAGTCATACAGCAGTTTGGCTTTGGCGATGTTTTGCTGCTCCATCGCCGCCACACCGCCTTGTCGCTTGAGCCATTGGAAGGTCAGTCCCGCCATGTAGATGCTGTACGTGGGGGGGGTGTTGTACATCGAGCCGTTGTCGGCCACGGTTTTGTAGTTGAAGGCACTGGGGCAGGCTTTGAGCGCGTGGCCCAACAAGTCTTCGCGCACGATGACGAGTGTCACGCCCGCCGGACCAATGTTTTTTTGCGCGCCGCCAAAAGCCACACCCACGCGTGACCAATCCACGCTGCGCGAGAGGACATGCGAGGAGAAGTCAATCACCAGGGGCGCATCAGAGCCCAAGGCTTTGAGGTCGGGCAGGGTGTGGAACTCCACGCCATGAATGGTTTCGTTGGTGCAAATGTGCACGTACTGTGCGTGGGCACTCAGTTGCCACTGCGTTGCCGCAGGGATGGCGGTGAACTGGCTGTCAGCGCCTGAGGCGGCCAAATGTGAGGTGCAGTACTTGCTCGCCTCTTTGTGCGACTTCTCGCTCCAGCTGCCTGTGACCACCACGTCAATGGTTTCGCCGCGTGAGAGGTTCAACGGCACGATGGCGTTTTCAGCCAAACCACCGCCTTGCATGAACAAGATTTTGAAGTTAGCGGGGACCGCCAACAACTCGCGCACATCGGCCTCGGCCTGCTCGTAGATGCTGATGAACTCTTTGCCGCGATGGCTCATTTCCATCACGCCCATGCCGCTGTCGTGCCAGTTGGTCATCTCGGCGGCGGCTTGCTGCAGCACCTCCAGCGGCATGACCGCTGGACCTGCAGAAAAGTTAAAGGGGCGTGTCATCGTTGAATCAAGCCTCGTCACCGGTGGCGCCGTCTTCAGCGCCTTCGCTGTCCGTGGC
>JBEEJP010000132.1:0-5677 GCA_041169125.1 Pseudomonadota bacterium | reverse complement strand
AACGAGGTGCGTCGCATCATTGACGAGCAATACAACTTGGCACGTCGCCTGATTGAATTCAACAGCGACAAAATGCACGCCATGGCCAAGGCTTTGCTCGAGTGGGAAACCATCGACAAAGAGCAAATTGACGACATCATGGAAGGTCGTCCACCACGCCCACCCAAAGACTGGACACCACGCACCCCCTCCGGTGGTGATGGCAGCGGCGGCACCCCAGCGGTGCAAGCTGACCCATCGCCAAGTGCGGCCTGATTGGAGGCGTACAAGTCTTAACCGAAAACGGGGCTGATATGCCCCGTTTTTCATGGAGTGTTTATGTTTTGGCAAACCGCACGTTTTCGCATTGACTTGAACGAGCCCAAGGTGATGGGCATTGTGAATGTCACGCCTGATTCGTTCTCAGACGGTGGGCAACACGCCAGTACGCATCAGGCCATGAAGCATTGCGAACAACTGCTCAAAGAAGGGGCACATCTATTGGACATCGGAGGGGAATCCACGCGTCCTGGTGCGCCTGCTGTCTCTCTTGAAGATGAGTTGGCGCGTGTGTTACCCGTGGTGCGCGAAGCCGTTCGCCTGCATGTGCCAGTTTCAGTCGACACCTACAAAGCCGAGGTCATGCAAGCGGTGTTAGAGGCCGGTGCCGACATCATCAACGATGTGTGGGCTTTGCGCCAACCCAATGCACAGCGCGTGGTCGCAGGGCATCCGAGCTGTGGTGTCTGTTTGATGCACATGCATGGCGAGCCGCAAACCATGCAGACATTGCCGATGCAAGGCAGCGTGATCGATCCGGTCGCAGCGTTTTTAAACAGCCACGCGCAAGCGTTACACACTTTAGGCGTTGCCCATGACCGCGTGGCCTTAGACCCCGGTGTGGGCTTTGGCAAGACGGTGGCTCAAAACTTTGAGCTGCTCGCACATCAAAGTCAACTGCTGTCTCTGGGCTATCCCTTGCTGGTGGGGTGGTCTCGTAAATCATCCTTGGGTGCTGTCACGGGGTGTGACGTTGGCGAGCGTCTGGTGCCTAGTGTGGCAGCTGCCTTGCTGGCTGTTGAGCGTGGGGCACGTGTGGTGCGTGTGCATGATGTGACACAAACCGTTCAAGCGCTCAAGGTCTGGCAGGCTGCGCAAGTTTGAGACAATGCATTCAAACCGATAAGAAACAAAAACAAATACCAAGGTAGAACACGATGACACGTAAATATTTCGGCACAGACGGCATTCGCGGCACCGTGGGCCAAGCACCCATCACGCCTGACTTCGTGCTGCGTTTGGCGCACGCGGTGGGACGCGTTTTGAAACAAACGGAAGCCCACCCCACAGTGTTGATTGGCAAAGACACGCGTATCTCTGGCTATATGTTGGAGTCGGCGTTGGAGTCGGGCTTTAACTCGGCGGGCGTGAACGTGGTCTTGTTGGGGCCTTTGCCAACCCCCGGTGTGGCTTACCTCACGCGTGCGCAACGTGCCAGTTTGGGCGTGGTCATCAGTGCCAGCCACAACCCATTTGCAGACAATGGCATCAAGTTTTTCAGTGCTCAGGGCAACAAGCTCAGTGATGCTTGGGAGCTGGCGGTCGAGGCCGCGCTTGACGAAGCCCCTGTGTGGGTGGATTCAGCCAACCTTGGCAAGACCAAGCGCTTGGACGATGCGGCGGGCCGTTACATCGAGTTTTGCAAGAGCACGTTCTCGAACGATCTCACACTCAAAGGCGTGAAAGTCGTGGTGGATGCGGCGCATGGGGCTGCCTATCACATTGCGCCCAAGGTGTTTCACGAGTTGGGTGCCGATGTCATTTCAATTGGCTGCAATCCCGATGGTTTGAACATCAACCACGAAGTGGGGGCCACCCATCCCGATGCACTGGTGCGTGCTGTGAAGGCCAACCATGCCGACTTTGGCATTGCCCTTGATGGTGATGCCGACCGCTTGCAAATGGTGGATGCACAAGGGCGGCTGTTCAACGGTGATGAGTTGCTGTATTTGATGGCCGATGACCGTTTGGCCAATGACGAAGTGGTGCCCGGTGTGGTGGGAACCTTGATGACCAATATGGCGGTCGAAGTTGCTTTGAAAAACCGTGGCGTGAGTTTTGTTCGCGCCAAAGTGGGTGACCGTTATGTGCTCGAAGAGTTGGCGAAAAACAAATGGATTTTGGGCGGTGAAGGGTCGGGCCATTTGTTGGCGTTAGACAAACACACCACCGGCGATGGGTTGGTGAGCGCTTTGCAAATTCTGCAAACCTGTGTGCGCAGTGGTCGCAGCATGGCTGACTTGCTCAAAGAGGTCACGCTGTTCCCTCAAACCCTCATCAATGTGCGTTTGCGCCCGGGGCAAGATTGGCAGTCCAACGCCCGTATGAAAGAAGAAGTACAAAAAGCGCAAGCAGAGCTAGGCGACACAGGCCGTGTGCTGATTCGTGCGAGCGGCACTGAGCCCTTGGTGCGCGTGATGGTGGAAGCCCGCGATGAAGCACAAGCCAATGCGTGCGCCAAGCGCATTGCCGACACGCTGTCGGCTTAAGACACTGGGCGATTGATGGGGCGATACGCGGCTCGCCACAAAACAGGCAATAAAACAGCACTGGTGACATACAGTGCCAAGCTGGCGGTTTGCCAGAACGCAATCGGTGACTGAGGGGTGAGCCAGGTCGCATGACGCCATGCGTTGCCATACGCGACGGCATAGCCACCTGCCAAGCCTAAGCCCCACAACAAAATGGTGTAGGTGATGAGGGGGAGCACCGTGATGCGATAGCAGCGCAGGGTGAAGACGCAAAACACTTGCACGGCATCTGCCATGTGATACAGCGTCAGCCACAACAGCAATGCGGCTGCCAGTGCCGCCACTTCGGCAGACTGTGTGTAAAACTCTGCAATCGCCTTGTGTTGCCAAGCAATCAGGCCGGCCAAGGCCAAGCTCATCAACACAACCAAACCCAAGCCCGTGCGCAGCGCCAAGCGTGCTTTGTGTGTTTGTCCAGCTCCAATCCAATAGCTGACGCGCGCACTGCTGGCAATGGATAAAGACAGCGGCACCATGTACAACACGGCCGCCATGTTCGACACAATTTGATGACTGGCTGTGGCCACGACGCCCAAACGTGCAATGAACAAAGACATCAGTGTGAACGAGGTGACTTCCACACCAATCGCAAGACCACTGGGCAGCCCCAGCTGAATGAAGTGAAGCAGCGTTGGCAGATGCGGTTTTTCCATTCGGCGCCAAATTCGAAATGGCAGATAGAAATCTTGTGTCCGCAAAAGCCACAGCGCCAAGCTCAGCATCATCACGGTGACCACCAGCGTGGCCCATGCACAACCGGCGAGTCCCATGGGAGGAATGAAACCTGGATAGCCCAGCACCAGTGCTATGGACAGCGGCACTTTAAGTAGCAAAGCGCCGACCTGCACCCAGGTGACCAATTTGGGTTTGCCAAGACTCTGGTTGAGGGTGCTGTACATGCGAAACAACAGCGAAGCAGGTAAGCCATACGCGACGATGTCTAAATAGGCTTTGACATCGGCTTGCAAGTCCGAGGGGACTTGTGTCCAGTTCAGTAAAAAATCCGGGAACAGCAATGCCCACATGCCTAGGCCAGCGGTTAGGGCCCACACATAAAGCGCTTGTCGCACCGAGCGACCCACCTCTGCATGCCGTTGTGCTCCATGCAACTCTGCCCAAATGGGGAGTAAAGCTTGCAACATGCCCATGAGTGAGATGTGCACGGTGACATATGTTGCTGATGCCACGGCGAGTGCGGCCAATGCGGTATCTGCGAAATGTCCAGCAACCAGTGTGTCTGTGATGCTAAAAGCCATCACAGCCAGTTGGCCGACCATCACGGTGCCGGCGTGTCGCATGATGGTGCTGCGTTCGCTGCTCATGCGCGCATCAAGGCTTGCGGCGGTAATAAAGTGTCACGTCTTCGTTGTCGTCGGAAGGGCGTCGAATGGTGCGCACGCGCAACCAATCATTGAGGTCCACCCAATGGGCGAGTTCTGGACGAACATCGTTGTCGACCAAGAGCCATGGGCACGGGCGTTGTTCTTCCTTGGGCGTCATCTCCACCGTCTTGACGGTAAACCCGCCGTGGTAGTGAAAGGCGGTCATCTGTCCAACGCCGAGGCCATGACTGAGTAAGCAAACATGCGCAACGGCGTTGGCGTCTTGCTTGGCCATCGTGGTTTGAATTTGTTCAACCCAAGGTTTATAGCTTCGCGCGAAGTCCACCAAAGGCAACCAAAGGGTGAGAAGCAACAGCCAACACAAGGCGGCTCCGCCGGCTGGAAGGACCATGCTTTTCCACAGTGCATGGCGGTGTTTGGCTGTGCGCCAGACGACCAACCAAATCCAAGTGAGGGTTGCCAGCAAGGCAATGACCAAAGTGAGCCATTCAAAGCTGGGTTCAAAGCCCGGAAAAAGGCGTTTGACGTTTGCCGCAGGCTGTGAGGGCCAGCCCGTTTGCATCGCAATCCAGATGACCCAAATAACGAATGCACACCCCGAGAAAAAAATAAGGGTGAACCAGTCGATCAAAGCGGCCACACTGCGTCGTAGGGTGGGCAAGGCAAAGGCAGCCAGCGTGGCCAGTGCTGGCAGTGCCAACAAGAGAGTTTGTTCAGCAGACTGCGTCAACAAGGCAGTGCTGACTGTGAGGGCTGTGAACCACATCGGTAAGACCAAGTGACGGCTCCAGTGCAGGGAGGTCCATTGGCGACGCCAACGCCACAGCGTCCACAGGGCCAAGGGCCAAGCCGGCCATGTGAACCATGTCAACAGTTTCATCAGGCTGCGCCAAGTGGTCCAGTCTTGATGGACGGGGATCAGTCGCCAATGCCAAACCTCGAGCAGGCTTGCCAAAATAGCCACAACCGCTGCCATCAGCAAAAGCCATAAGGCATGCAGGCGGCCTGTGTGGACGGATGTGCTTTCACGGTCTAACAAACACAACAAACCACTGCCCACCGCCATCAGGACCGCAAAGCTGGGTGCACCACTCAGGCATAGACCGAGCAAACCAACCCCCAACGCTGAAAGGCTATAGCGCGGGTGATAGGGCAGAGCAGCGATGCCATAAAAAGCGCAAGACACAAACGCCAGCTGAGCCAAGATGGGGCTGGTTTCGTGCGAGAGTAAGGTCAGGCCCAAACAGGCGATGAGGGCCAATACCGCACCGTCGGCAATGGTGCGTGCATAGTCTTTCGGTTTGGCTTCCCCGCCAAATGCAAACGGCACGGGTTGTGCCTGAGGGCTAAGCGCGAGGTAATACACGCCATGCCAGGTGCTAGCCAAAGTCAAGCCCAGTAGCAAAGCATAGGGAAGACGTGAGGCTAAACCTGCAGACATCCAATCAGGCGCGAACTGTATGGCCCATGCACCCAGCCAATAGGGCAGCAGCGCATCTAGTTCAGGACTCTGGCCCCAGATTTGAGGATTGAACCAATCGCTGGCTCCTTGCGCCAAAGCCAGCATATGGCCAAAGGCGGTGAATTCATTGCCTTTCCAAGGCTCTCGACCAAACAAGCCCGGCAACACATACGCGGCACAGAACAACCACAGTGCAAGCCGCGGCAAACGGCGCACAGCACTTTGGGGAACGATGGCGGGGGTGGGTTGTGTCACTGCGGTTTCAATAAAAAAGGCAGCGCGGAGGGCCGGGCTGCCTTGTT
>JBEEJP010000131.1:0-5682 GCA_041169125.1 Pseudomonadota bacterium | reverse complement strand
GGTTGCGCTTGCCATTAATTTTCAAACATCACTGGGTTTTCATGCCGATTAAAAAATACCTGCTCGCTGGCCTTTTGGTCTGGACGCCACTGGTCATCACCGTGGCGGTGTTGAGCTGGCTGGTCGGCTCCTTGGATGGCGCGTTCATTGGCGTGCTGACGAAATTGCGTTTGACGTCGCCTGACACCATTTATTGGCTCGAGCATGTGCCGGGCTTGGGCGTGATTTTGTTGGTCTTGGTGTTGCTCATCAGTGGTGCCTTGGTGTCTAACGTGGCGGGCCGTTGGTGGATGAAGCAATGGGACCGTTTGCTCAACCAAATCCCGATCGTCAAGTCCATTTACTCCAGCGTGAAGAAGGTGTCTGACACCTTGTTCTCGGACGGTGGCAATGCCTTTCGCAAGGCTTTGTTGATTCAATACCCACGTCAAGGTGTGTGGACGATTGCGTTCCAAACAGGCACGCCTTCGGGTGAAGTGGCTGGCAAATTGGAAGGTGACCACATCAGCGTGTATGTGCCCACCACACCCAACCCGACAAGTGGCTTTTTCTTGGTCGTGCCCGTGGCCGATGTGAAAGAGTTGAACATGAGCGTTGACGAAGCGTTGACGTATGTGATTTCGATGGGTGCCGTTTCTCCCGGCACTCGAGTTATTCAAGAAAAGAGAAACTAAAAATGGCAATGCGCTCCCACTACTGCGGTCTCGTGACCGAAGCCCTCAATGGCCAAACCGTGAGCCTGTGCGGCTGGGTCAACCGTCGTCGTGACCACGGCGGCGTGATCTTCATCGACTTGCGTGACCGTGAAGGTTATGTGCAAGTGGTGTGTGACCCTGACCGCCCCGACATGTTCAAAATTGCCGAAGATGTTCGCAACGAATACTGCGTGCAGATCAAAGGTTTGGTGCGCCCCCGTCCCGAAGGCACGACCAACGACAACCTCAAGAGCGGCAAGATCGAGGTGCTCTGCCACGAGTTGACCGTGCTCAATGCGTCGGTCACCCCACCGTTCCAAATCGACGAAGACAACTTGTCTGAGACCACGCGTCTCACGCACCGTGTGCTCGACTTGCGCCGCCCCTACATGCAAAACAACTTGATGCTGCGCTACAAAGTGGCGATGGAAGTGCGCAAGTACTTGGACGAAAACGGCTTCATCGACGTAGAAACGCCCATGTTGACCAAGAGCACGCCCGAAGGCGCGCGCGACTACTTGGTGCCCAGCCGTGTGCACGATGGTCAGTTCTTTGCGTTGCCTCAGTCACCTCAGTTGTTCAAGCAGTTGTTGATGGTGGCCGGCTACGACCGTTACTACCAAATCACCAAGTGCTTCCGCGACGAAGACTTGCGCGCTGACCGTCAACCTGAATTCACCCAGATTGATATTGAAACCTCGTTCTTGAGCGAGGAAGAAATCCGCGACATGTTCCAAGGCATGATCAAGCGCGTGTTTCAAAACACCATCGGTGTGGACCTCGGCGAGTTCCCCGTCATGACCTACCAAGATGCGATGCACTTGTATGGTTCAGACAAACCTGATTTGCGTGTGAAATTGCAGTTCACTGAAGTGACCGATGTCATGGGTGATGTGGACTTCAAAGTTTTCTCGGGCGCTGCCAATATGAAGGGCGGTCGCGTGGTGGCGTTGCGCGTGCCCCATGGTTCGGTCGAAGGCGGTGGTATCAGCCGTGGCGAGATCGACGCGTACACCGAGTTCGTCAAGATCTACGGTGCCAAAGGCTTGGCCTACATCCGCGTCAACGACTTGTCCAAAGGCCGTGACGGTTTGCAGTCCCCCATCGTCAAGAACATCCACGACGCGGCATTGAATGCCGTGTTGGAGCGCTCTGGCGCACAAAACGGCGACTTGATTTTCTTTGGCGCAGACAAAGCCAAGATCGTCAACGATGCGATTGGTGCCTTGCGCATCAAAATTGGTCACAGCGAGTTCGGCAAGAAGAACGGTTTGTTTGAAGACCGTTGGGCCCCCATGTGGGTGGTGGACTTCCCCATGTTCGAGTTCGACGACGAAAACCAACGCTACACCGCCGTGCACCACCCCTTCACCGCGCCCAAAGACGGCCACGAAGACTGGATGGTCACCGCGCCTGAGAAGTGCATCTCCAAAGGCTACGACATGGTGTTGAACGGCTGGGAAATGGGCGGCGGCTCGGTGCGTATCCACCGCGCTGACGTGCAGCAAAAAGTGTTTGATGCGTTGAAGATTTCTCCTGAAGAGGCGCAAGTGAAGTTTGGTTTCTTGCTTGACGCCTTGCAATACGGCGCGCCTCCGCACGGCGGTTTGGCGTTTGGTCTTGACCGCATCGTGACGCTCATGACGGGTGCTGAATCGATCCGTGACGTGATCGCGTTCCCGAAAACCCAACGCGCGCAGTGTTTGCTCACGCAAGCGCCAAGTGTGGTGGACGAGAAGCAGTTGCGCGAGTTGCACATCCGTTTGCGTAACCCCGATGGTGTGAAAGCCTAAGGGTTGGACGAGGCACTTGGGGGCCTAACCGAAAGGCGCTGGAGACAGCGCCTTTTTTTTATGTCATGTGAGTGTGTCTAGGTGCAACACGCTTGCTAATGGGACATCGTTGGGGGCTACGTAATCCGCCACGATCCACGCGCGACTGGGGTGCGCTGCGGCTTCGTGCAAAAACTCTTTCAGGATGCCAATCGACGCAAAATCCAAAGCCACAAAAGGCTGGTCGAGCAGTGTGACGCAGGCGCCGGATGCCAAAGCTGCAATCACCATCACCTTGCGGCGACTGCCCGCAGACAGCATGTGCAGTTGTTTGTCGAGGTGTCGCACCATGTCTAGTTCTTGCGCCAAGTCATTGAGCAATTCCTCATTCCACTGAGGGCATCGTTCGCGCAGCTGACGCCAACAGGCCTGCACGGTTGTGGCGTCGTGTTCGGGTCCTTGTAAGTTCACCCAAAACACACCGCCCACAGGTGCGGTGACGGTACCAGCAGCTGGCTGCACATCGCCTGCCAGCAAACGCAAAAGCGTGGTTTTTCCCTTGCCTTCGTCGCCACACACCCAACTCACACCGCTTGGCCATGTGTATGACAAGTTGTGAATAGGGCCAAGGCTGAGGCCTTGAACTTGGAGGTGAAAAGCGGGTGGCGTAGACATGCCGCATCGTAGCAACACAAACAGGCGTTCGTCGGGGATCGACTACGATGTGTTTCAGTTATGACCATTTCTCAATTCCCCGCGCTCACGTTTCACCTGCCCCAAGCCCATCGCCATTTGGCTTACAGCGCCGTTGGCGATGCCAGTAGCTCTCATGTGCTGCTGTGTCTGCCTGGCTTGCTCGAAACGCGTGCCACCTTCGACCCGTTGCTGCAAGCTGCCGAGCACGTGCAGGGCTTGCGTGTCATCAGTCTTGACTTGTGTGGCCGTGGAGATTCCAGCCCCCTGCCTGCCGACAAGGGCTACACCATGCAGGTGTATTTGGAAGATGTCGTGCACTTCATTCGCCGCGAGCTGATGCCCGAGGGCCAGCCCGTGCCGCACATCGAGGTGTTGGGCACCAGCATGGGCGGCATCTTGGCCATGTACCTGGCGCATGACCCGCACAACCACATTCGCGGCTTGTTCTTCAACGACATTGGCTTGGACTTGCCGTGGCTGTCGATTTACGGTTTGTATGACGGCATGAAACAAGCGGGGCGTTTGCCGACGCCTGAAGAGATGGCTGCGCAGTTCAATGTGAGCATCGGTGCAGTGCTGGCGGTGCAATCGCCCACGCACTTTGATTTGCCGTATCGCAAAGATTGGAAAGGCATGAAGTTTGGCCACTTGCTCAGTGGCTTCAAAGGCCCGGTGCGGTTGATGCATGGCAGTGAATCTGGGGTGTGCACAGCGCAGCAGGTGAAAGACCTGAAACGCGAATTTTCAAAAGCGCAGGTGTTGGACGTGGCTGGCGCTGCGCATCCTGTGCCGTTCAATGCAGCGGTGAATCAGTTTGTGTTGCAGTCTTTGAACTTGCCGCAAGCGTCGGCAGCACCCACAACGCCAATCGACATCCCAACTGAGCCGCTCAAGGCAGTGGCGCAGCAGGCAACACCTTTACCGCCAGCCCCCGAAGAGCGTGTGGGTTTGCTTGGTTTTCTTAAGCAGCTGCTAGGCGCCACAAAGAAGTAACTTCTTGGGCGCGTGCGGCGTGTAGCGGGTCGGTGTCGTCCGTGGCTTTGCCATGACGTGGTCGGATGTCGTGGCGATCCACCAACTTCAATCCCGCTTCGCTCATCCAGCACAACAGTTCTTCGCGTGTGCGCAGGCCTAAGTGTTCAGCCAAGTCTGACAAGATGAGCCAGCCTTCACCTTGGGGTGTGAGGTGTTCACGCAGTCCGCTTAAGAAGCCTCGCAGCATGCGACTGCCTTCGTCATACACCGCGTGCTCGATGGGTGAGCTAGGGCGTGCGGGTACCCACGGCGGGTTGCACACCACCAAGGGCGCTCGGCCTTCTGGAAATAAATCGGTTTGGACCAGTGTCACGTGCTCAAGGCAGTGCAAACGTTGCAAGTTCTCGCGCGCGCACTCGAGGGCGCGTGGGTCTTGGTCCGTGGCGATCACACGTTGCACGCCACGTCGTGCGAGCACAGCAGACAACACGCCTGTGCCCACGCCAATGTCAAACGCGAGCGATGTGTCTTGAATCGGGGTGCTTGCCACCAGGTCCACGTACTCGCCACGCACGGGCGAGAAGACCCCGTAGTGCGGGTAGATTCGGTTGTGGGGTGCATCACCCAAGGCGGCGATCTCCACGCCTTTTTTGCGCCACTCATGTGCGCCCACCACGCCCAACAGCTCGCGCAGCGACACCATGCACGCTTGGCCGTTGGCGGGCCCCCAAGCCTCGGTGCAGGCTTGGGTCAAATCAGGGGCGCGGCGCAAGGGAATGCTGTAGTCGCCCTGGATCGGCACGATGACCATTGCCAAAATGCGCGCGCGCTGGCCCAAGGCTTGACGGTGCAGGTTGAATGCCTGCACGGGGGGGATGGGGGCTTCTGGCGGCTTGCTTTTTTTGGGCTTGCGCTGGGTGCGACGCGCCAAGGCTTGCAGCAGTTGGCGGGCGTTGTGAAAGTCGCCTTGCCACAACAAACCTGTGCCTTCGCACGCGAGACGATAGGCGGTGTCGGCTGACATCGTGTCATCCGCGGCCACCACGCGGCGCGGTGCGGCTGCGCCGCTTTCAGCGCGCCATGTTGGGTGTGGGTCCAGAGGGGTCAGCATGGCGGCATCATAGAGGGCGATGCCGCTGTCTCAGTCTTGTCAGTAAGAAATAGCCTGCCACGTGACACCCGCTTGCCAACGCCTGCTGGCGGGTTCATAGGCGTTGTCCACCACGTTTGAATCGCCCAAGCCCGTGTACCGGATGTAGGGCGACAGCATGTGTTGTGCGTTCATTTGAAGGTTCAGTTTGCCTTGCAGATAACCGCCTCGCTTTTGCGTGTTGACCACATCGTTGCTGGGTGGGTTGGTGTTGGCCTGTGACAGCTTAGACGTGTGGCGACCATAGACGAGCAGACCTGTTTCCAACTCCCAAAAACCGCCGGCCCAACGCACAGGCAACCAAAGCTGCCGTGCAATGCGTTCGTAGCCACCGTTGCCGGTGGAGCTGCTGCCACGCAAATCGTTCCACAAGGTGTGCACCCCGAGCCCCGCA
>JBEEJP010000130.1:0-5699 GCA_041169125.1 Pseudomonadota bacterium | reverse complement strand
TTGCTCGACAAATTGCAAGGCGTTGCGCAGTGGGGTGTGGGCCTTGAGTCAGACATCGCGCCAGACGGCGGCAACGTTGTGGTGAACCCTCCGCCTGTCGTGCATTGAATGCGGGAAGACCATGACGCGCCGGTGTCATGGGTGACAGCACAAACACACATCTCGCCCTAAACTTTGGCAAAGCCCGCCATTGATTGGAGCAAGCCATGAACGCCCCCCTGACCGACTCCCTGCGCCGCGCACTTGAAAGCGTGACGCTGGATGACAAATACAGCCTCGACACGGGTCGTGCGTTCATGAGCGGCGTGCAAGCCTTGGTCAAGCTGCCCATGTTGCAGCGCCAACGCGATGCGCTGCAAGGCAAAAACACGGCGGGCTTTATCAGTGGCTACCGTGGCTCCCCACTGGGCACCTATGACCAATCGCTGTGGAAAGCCAAGCCGTATTTAGAAGCGCAAAACATCGTCTTCCAACCGGGCGTGAACGAGGAGTTGGCGGCCACGGCGCTGTGGGGCACGCAACAACTGGGTTTTGCGCCTGCGGGCAGCAACAAGTTTGATGGGGTCTTTGGCATTTGGTACGGCAAAGGCCCGGGCGTGGACCGTTGTGCCGATGTGTTCAAACACGCCAACATGGCAGGCACAACCCCCTGGGGCGGCGTGCTGGCCGTGGCCGGTGACGACCATGTGGCCAAAAGCTCCACCGCAGCACACCAAAGCGACCACATCTTCAAAGCGTGTGGCACGCCTGTGTTCTTTCCCAGCAATGTGCAAGAAATTTTGGATTTGGGGCTGCACGCCATTGCCATGAGTCGTTTCAGTGGCGTGTGGTCGGGCATGAAGACGATTCAAGAAATTGTGGAGTCCAGTGCCACTGCGGTGATCGACCCGCACCGCGTGAACATCGTCATCCCCGAGTTTGAAATGCCGACGGGCGGCCTGCACATCCGCTGGCCGGATACAGCACTGGAACAAGAAGCGCGTTTGTTTGACTACAAGTGGTACGCGGCACTGGCGTATGTGCGCGCCAACCGCTTGAACTACAACGTGATTGAAGGACCCAACGATCGCCTTGGCTTGATTGCCAGCGGCAAGGCCTACAACGACACGCGCCAAGCTTTGCTCGATTTGGGGCTAGACGACGACACCTGTCGACGCCTGGGCATTCGCTTGCACAAGGTGGGCGTGGTGTGGCCGTTGGATGCGCAGCTCACGCGTGAGTTTGCCAAGGGCTTGCAAGAGATTTTGGTGATTGAAGAAAAACGCCAAGTCATTGAATACCAACTCAAAGAAGAGCTGTACAACTGGCGTGCCGATGTGCGCCCGAATGTGTTGGGCAAGTTCAACGAGATCGAAGGCGACGGGGTGCAAGGCCCCTTCGGTGGCGGCGGTGGTGAATGGTCGATGCCCAACCCCAGTGCCAACACCTTGCTGCGTGCCAATGCCGACCTCAACCCCGCGCTCATTGCCAAAGCCATTGCGCAACGCGTGTTGAAACTCGGCGTCGATGCCGACACCACTGCGCGCATCCAAGCGCAGTTGGCCATCATCAGCGCCAAAGAGGCGCAGATGCAAACCGTCACACTCAAGGCCGATCGCATGCCTTGGTTTTGTTCAGGCTGCCCGCACAACACCTCAACCAAAGTGCCAGAAGGTTCACGGGCCATGGCGGGCATTGGCTGCCACTTCATGGTGTTGTGGATGGACCGCGACACCAATGGCTTCACGCAAATGGGCGGTGAGGGCGTGCCGTGGGTGGGGCAGCAACCGTTTGTGAACGACGCGCACATCTTCGCCAACTTAGGCGACGGCACATATTTCCACAGTGGCATTTTGGCCATTCGCCAAAGCATTGCGGCGGGCGTGAACATCACCTACAAGCTGCTCTACAACGATGCGGTGGCGATGACGGGCGGGCAACGCGTGGGTGAGCGTCCAGATGGACACAGCGTTTTGCAAATTGCGCAAAGCATGAAATCCGAAGGTGCCAAGCGCATCACCGTCGTGACCGATGAGCCAGAGAAATACGAAGGCGCAGGCTTGGTGGACGGTGTGGCGGTGTTCCACCGTGATGAGCTCGATCGCATCCAACGCGAGATGCGCGAGATCCCAGGTTGCACCGTCATCATCTATGACCAAACCTGTGCCACCGAAAAACGCCGCCGTCGCAAACGCGGCACCATGGTGGACCCAGCGGTGCGTGTGCTGATCAACGACTTGGTGTGCGAAGGCTGTGGCGATTGCGGCGTGCAAAGCAACTGCTTGAGCGTGGAGCCGCTGGAAACCGAGTGGGGCCGCAAGCGCACCATCAACCAAAGCACATGCAACAAAGACACGAGTTGTTTGAAAGGCTTTTGCCCGAGCTTTGTGACGGTGGAAGGGGGCAGCCTCAAGAAAAAAGCCAAAGGTGTGTCGCGCATCGAGTTGCCTGCACTTGAGTTGCCATGGCCCACGTTGCCCAAGACCGCTCAGCCGTGGGGCATGGTGGTGGCGGGTGTGGGTGGCACAGGCGTCATCACCATCGGGCAGTTGTTGGGCATGGCGGCACACATCGAGGGCAAAGGCATCGTCACGCAAGACGCCGCGGGCCTCGCGCAAAAAGGTGGGGCCACTTGGAGCCATGTGCTCATTGCCAACCAGCAAGACGACATCCGCACCACCCGTGTGAGCTTGGCGGGTGCTGATGTGGTGATTGGCTGTGACCCCATCGTGGTGGCGGGCAAAGAAACCTTGCAGCGCATGCGTGCAGGGCGCACGCATGTGGCGCTCAACGCGCACAGCGCACCCACCGCCGCATTTGTGCGCAACGGCAACTGGCAAAACCCAGGCGAGCAATGCGTGGCCGAAATCACGCACACCGTCGGGGTGGAGGGCGTGAGTGCGTTTGACGCTGACCGCGTGGCCACCCAAGTGTTGGGCGACAGCATTTACATCAACCCCATGGTGTTGGGCTATGCCTGGCAAAAAGGTTGGGTGCCTTTGGGCTACGAAGCGCTCATGCGTGCCATGGAGCTCAACGACATGGCGGTGGCGCAAAACAAAACCGCGTTTGCATGGGGTCGTCACTGTGCGGCGCATTGGGAGGCCGTGCAGGCCTTGCTGGCCCCTGCGCACGTGGTGCAGTTTCACAAGCCTGAAGGCGTGGATGCGCTCATCGCCAAACGTGAAGCCTTCCTCACGCAATACCAAAACGCGGCGTATGCCAAGCGCTACCGTGCAGTGGTCGAGCGTGTGCGCACGGCAGAAGCGGCGTTGCACAAAACCACATTGACCGAAGCCGTGGCGCGCAACCTCTTCAAACTCATGGCTTACAAAGACGAGTACGAGGTGGCGCGGTTGCACACCGACAAAGCTTTCTTGCAAAAGATCGAGGGCATGTTTGAAGGCGACTACAAGCTCAACTACCACTTGGCCCCGCCACTCATCGCCAAGACCAATGCCAAAGGCGAGTTGCAAAAGCAAAAGTTTGGGCCGCTCATGCGCACGGGCTTTCAAGTGCTCCAACACTTCAAGTGGCTCAGAGGCACGGCCTTGGATGTGTTTGGCTACACGCACGAGCGTCGCACCGAGCGCGCGCTTATTGCGCAATACCGCAGCAGCGTGGACACGATGCTGGGCCAGCTCAACGCCAACAACCATGCCTTGGCGGTAGAGATGGCGCGAATACCTGAACAGATCAAAGGCTTTGGCCATGTCAAGGCGCGCCACTTGGCGGCGGCGCGGCACAAGTGGGAGAGCTTGAAAGCCCAGTGGCCAGCCCCCAACTAAGGCGGGGCCAGCCGCATACAATCCGCGGTTGGCCTGCTGGGGCGTTTTGCACCCAGCAGCAGTCCCTCAAATTGGAGTTTGACCGTGTTGATTTCTTCTGCTTTTGCCCAAACCGCACCCGCCGCTGCAGCGGGTGGTGACCTCATGACTTCTTTGCAAGGCATGTTGCCCTTGGTGTTGATGTTTGTGGTCTTGTATTTCGTGATGATTCGCCCACAAATGAAGCGTCAAAAAGAACACAAAGCCATGATCGACGCGCTCGCCAAAGGCGACGAAATTGCCACAGCCGGCGGCTTGCTCGGCAAGGTGACCAAGTTGGCTGATGCCACCGTGAGCGTTGAAATTTCTGCTGGCGTGGAAGTGCAAGTGCAACGCCAAGCGGTGGTGCAAGTGTTGCCTAAAGGCACTCTGTAATTCGTATTCACTGAGACGACGAAGCGATCATGAACCGTTACCCCCTTTGGAAGTACGCGATCATCGTGATCGCTTTGCTGGTTGGCAGCCTCTACACGCTGCCTAACTTTTTTGGCGAAGCGCCTGCGGTGCAGGTGTCAGCGGCCAAGTCATCCGTCAAGGTCGATGTGGGCGTGCAAGAGCGTGTGCAAGCCGCCTTGGCCGCTGCCAACCTCACCCCAGATGCAGTGACCTTGGACGGCAGTTCACTCAAAGTGCGCTTTGACAACACCGACCAACAGCTCAAAGCCAAGGACGCGATACAGCTTGCCTTGGTGCCCGATGCCAACGACGCCTCGTACGTCGTGGCCCTCAATTTGTTGGCCCGCTCGCCCGCGTGGCTGACCTCGCTCAATGCCGCCCCCATGTACTTGGGTTTGGACTTGCGCGGTGGCGTTCACTTCATGCTGCAAGTTGACATGCCTGCAGCGCTCACCAAAAAAGCCGAGTCGCTCGCGGGTGACATTCGCAGCGGTTTGCGCGAAAAGAACGTGCGTCACAGCGGCATCAGCCGCAATGGACAAACCATCGACATCCGTTTCCGCGACATGGAAACATTGGAAGCCGCGCAACGCGTGATTCAAGACCAGTTCTTGGATTTGCAAACCACCAGCGGTGCAGATGGCGCGGACTTCAAACTCACCGCGGTCATTAACCCCGTGGCGGCCAAGCGCGTGCAAGAGCAAGCGATCAAGCAAAACATCACCACCTTGCACAACCGCATCAACGAGCTGGGTGTGGCTGAGCCGGTGATTCAACAGCAAGGCACCGACCGCATCGTGGTGCAGTTGCCAGGCGTGCAAGACACCGCCAAAGCCAAAGACATTTTGGGTCGCACAGCCACGCTGGAAATTCGCATGGTGGACGACAGCGCCGAAGCGCGCAGTGCCGAGTTTGGCAACGGCCCCGTGCCGTTTGGCACCGAGCGTTTCATGGACCGCAATGGCCAAGCCGTGATTGTGAAAAAACAAGTCATCTTGACCGGCGAAAACCTCACCGATGCACAACCCGGCTTTGACACCCAAAACCAAGAAGCCGCCGTGCACTTGACGCTCGACGCCAAAGGCGCGCGCATCTTCAAAGACGTCACGCGCGAGAGCGTGGGCAAGCGCATGGCGATTTTGCTGTTTGAAAAAGGCAAGGGCGAAGTCGTCACCGCGCCCGTGATTCGCAGCGAAATCGGTGGTGGCCGCGTGCAAATTTCGGGACGCATGAGCACCGTGGAAGCCAACGACACCGCTTTGTTGTTGCGTGCCGGTTCACTCGCTGCGCCGATGGAAATCATTGAAGAGCGCACCATTGGCCCTAGCCTTGGTGCTGAAAACATTGCCAAAGGGTTTGACTCCGTCACTTGGGGCTTTGTGGCTGTGACCGCCTTCATGTGCATTTACTACATGTTGTTTGGCGTGTTCTCCAGCGTGGCCTTGGCCGTGAACTTGTTGCTCTTGGTGGCCGTGCTCTCCATGTTGCAAGCCACGC
>JBEEJP010000129.1:0-5704 GCA_041169125.1 Pseudomonadota bacterium | reverse complement strand
AACAAATGCAAATGGAGATGATGAAGATTTACCGCGAAGAAAAAGTCAACCCCATGGGTGGTTGCTTGCCGATCGCGATTCAAATCCCCGTGTTCATTGCTCTGTATTGGGTGTTGTTGTCAACGGTTGAAATCCGCAATGCACCTTGGTTAGGTTGGATTCACGACCTGTCCGCTCCCGACCCCTATTTCATTCTGCCCTTGGTGATGACGCTCACAACGCTGTTGCAAACCGCCTTGAACCCCGCACCACCAGACCCCATGCAAGCCAAGATGATGTGGATCATGCCGCTGGCTTTCAGTGTGATGTTCTTCTTCTTCCCTGCGGGTTTGGTGTTGTACTGGATCACCAACAACGTGTTGTCGATTGCGCAGCAATGGGTTATCAACACACGCATGGGCGTGCCACCGCAATTCAATTTGCCCAAGTTCTAAGTGAAAACTTGGTGAACCAAGAGCCCGCCTCCTTCATCGGTTGGCGGGTTTTTTTCTAGACCATCAACCATGCTTGCTCAACACGACGCCCCCATCATTGCAATTGCTACTGCGCCTGGCCGTGGGGCCGTGGGTATCGTGCGCGTGAGTGGTAAACATTTGGGTGCGTTCGTGCAAGCCGTGTGTGGGCGAACGCTCAAACCCCGCGAAGCCACGTACTTGCCTTTGCTGGACGACAGCGGCGTGCCGCTGGATCAAGTGTTGGCCTTGTACTTTCCCGGCCCTCACAGCTACACCGGCGAAGACGTGCTGGAGTTGCAGGCCCACGGTGGACCCGTGGTGCTGCAGCTCATTTTGGCGCGTTGTTTGCGCGTTGCACAGGCACAGGACGGGCATCAAAAACCGGTGTTGTCAGGCTTGCGTTTGGCACAACCGGGGGAGTTCACGCAACGTGCATTTTTGAATCACAAACTCGATTTGGCACAAGCAGAAGCCGTGGCTGATTTGATTGATGCCAGCACCGAGGCGGCTGCGCGAGGCGCCAGCCGTTCATTGGCGGGGGCCTTCTCGAAGGAGATACACCAGCTGCGCGATGCGCTCATTCATTTGCGCATGCTGGTCGAGGCCACGTTGGATTTTCCAGAAGAAGACATTGACTTTTTAAAACAAGCCGATGCACAAGGGCAGCTCAACCGCTTGCAAGACCAACTGGCGCACGTCATGGCACAAACCCAACAAGGGGCGTTGTTGCGCGAAGGTATCCGCGTGGTCATTGCGGGCCAACCCAACGCCGGTAAGAGTTCGCTGCTCAATGCCCTTGCCGGGGCAGAGCTGGCGATCGTCACGCCCATCGCAGGCACCACACGCGATGTGGTGCAGCAAACCATTCAAATTGAAGGCGTGCCTTTGCATGTGGTGGACACCGCAGGTTTGCGCGAGCACCCAGAGGTGGACGAGGTCGAACGCATTGGCATTGCACGTGCGTGGGACCAAATCAGCCAAGCCGATGCGGTGCTGTTTTTGCACGATCTCACCCGACAAGACGACGACACCTACGTGGCAGCGGATGCGCTCATTGAACAGACGTTGAACGAAAAACTCGACAACCATGTGCCTGTGCTGCACTTGTGGAACAAGGCCGACGCCCACAAGCATGACAGTCCACCGGTGGCGCAAGCCGGTGACTCGCAAACCACACACCTCGCGTTGTCAGCAAAGACAGGAGAAGGGCTGCCTGCCTTGCGACAGCAACTGTTAAGCGTGGTGGGGTGGCAAGGCGGTGGCGCCGAAGGCATGTTCATGGCCCGTGAGCGCCATGTGCAGGCCTTGCGAGAGGTCGACGACCACCTCATGCAGGCCAACGCCAGTTTGCAAGCCGCAACGCCTGCGTTGGATTTGCTGGCGGAGGAACTTCGCTTGGGTCAAAACGCACTCAACACCATCACCGGCGAGTTCACGCCTGATGATTTGTTGGGCGTCATCTTCACCAGTTTTTGCATCGGCAAATAAGCTGCCTCACCGATAAAATCAAGCCATGATCCAAAACCCTGCACACAATGTTGCCGCGCCGCTGGATGACCAGCGCATCTTGCAGCTGGCCCATGACACCCTCGACATTGAAGCGGATGCGGTTCGGCATTTGCGCGAAGGTTTGTCGCCAACGTTTGTGCAGGCGGTCCGCGCGATTCTCCAAGTCAAAGGCCGTGTGGTGGTGATGGGGATGGGCAAAAGCGGCCATGTGGGCCGCAAAATCACAGCCACCCTTGCCTCAACAGGCACCCCCGCCATGTTTGTCCACCCCGCCGAAGCCAGCCATGGTGATTTAGGCATGGTCAAAGACACAGATCTTGTGATTGCCATTTCCAACAGTGGCGAAAGCGATGAGTTGGGGGCGATCTTGCCCGTGCTCAAACGCCAGGGCGTGCCTTTGGTGGCCCTCACGGGCGGCGCAGAGTCGACGCTGGCCAAGCACGCAGACATCGTGCTCAACACGGGCGTGCTCAAAGAGGCGTGTCCGCTGAACTTGGCCCCCACAGCCAGCACCACCGCCCAGATGGCCATGGGCGATGCTTTGGCCGTGGCCTTGCTCGACGCCCGTGGCTTCAAGGCCGAAGACTTTGCACGGTCACATCCAGGTGGCGCATTGGGCCGTCGTTTGCTCACGCATGTGAGCGATGTGATGCGCAGTGGCGATGCCGTGCCCAAGGTGTTGCCAACGGTCAGCTTCAGCGAGTTGATGCGCGAAATGAGCGCCAAAGGCTTGGGTGCTTCTGCCGTTGTCGATGGCAACCGTCGCGTATTGGGCATCTTCACCGACGGTGATTTGCGCCGCTTGATTGAAACAGGCACCGACATGCGACAACTCACGGCCCAGCAGGTGATGCATGCCAACCCCCGTACGGTGCGCTCCAATGCACTGGCGGCCGAAGCCGCTGAGTTGATGGAGCTGCATCGCATCACCAGTGTGTTGGTGGTGGACGAAGCCGGTGCTTTGTGTGGCGCCATCAACACCAACGACCTCATGCGTGCGAAAGTCATCTGATGCGAACACATACCCCCGCGCTGAACTTTGACCCTGCTTTGTTGTTGCGCGCACAAAACGTGCGCGTGGCCTTCTTTGATGTGGACGGAGTGCTCACGGATGGGGGCTTGTTGTTCACCGAAAGCGGTGAAACCATCAAGCGCTTTTGCACGCTGGATGGCCATGGCTTGAAGATGTTGCAAAAGGCGGGTATCACACCTGCGGTCATCACGGGGCGCGACAGTGCGCCCTTGCGCACGCGACTCCAAGCGCTCGGTGTGACCCATGTTCGCTACGGCACAGAAGACAAGGCGCCCGCGGCACAAGAAATTCTCAATGAGCTCGGCTTAGAGTGGTCACAAGCCGCCCACATGGGCGATGATTGGCCGGACTTGGCCGTGATGACCCGTGCTTCTTTTGCGTGTGCACCCAGCAATGCCCATGTGGAAGTCAAAGCCATCTCGCATTACGTCACGCAGCGCGAAGGCGGTCACGGCGCGGCCCGTGAGTTTTGTGATCTGCTCTTGGTTGCCAGCGGACGCTACGTCGATTTGCTCCAAGGTTACGTCGCATGAGTGCAGCGGCACCTCTGTCGTTGCTGATGCGTGCTCGCCGCATGTTTGATCGTGTGGCTGTGTATTTGCCGTTGCTGCTGATGGGGGTGATGGCCATGAGCACCTATTGGTTGGTGCGCAATACGCCCGCCATCGGTGAGGCAGAGTTAGAGGCGGCGCCGCGGCATGTGCCTGACTATTTCATGCGCAATTTTTCCGTCAAAGTGTTTGGCGACGATGGTCGATTGAAGAGTGAAATGATTGGGGTTGAGGGGCGCCATTACCCAGACACCGACACCCTAGAGATAGATCAGCCGCGCATTCGAATTTTGGGTGCTGAGGGTCGAGTCACAACCGCCGTGGCCGCGCGAGGCTTGATCAATTCAGACGGTTCAGAAGCGCAGTTGTTTGACAAAGCCGTGGTGGTACGCGAGGCCAGTACCAACGCGCAAGGCGTTGTCACGCCACGCAGCGAAATGCAAAGTGACTTTTTACATTTGTTTGCCAACACCGAACAAGTGCGCACACACCTACCTGCGGTGCTGGTGCGGGGTGAGGGCGATCGCTTTAGCTCTCAAGATGGCATGGACTACGACAATTTAGATCGTGTCATGCAACTCAGCGGGCGCGTGCGCGGCACACTTATGCCACCCAAAGACAAGAAATAAAAAAGGCTCCCGCAGGAGCCTTTTGATGTGCAGTGAAGCAGATCGATCAGTAGCTGCTGCCACCACCGAAACCGCCGCGACCACCGCCGCCGCCTTCACGACGACCACCGCCGTTGCCGCCACCGCCGTAAGGGCTGCGGAAACCGCCACCGCCACCTTCACGACCGCCGCCGCCAAAGCCACCGCCAAAACCGCCAGAGCGGGGAGGACGTGGCTCCATGGGACGTGCTTCGTTGACGACGAGGTTACGACCACCCAAAGGTGCGCCGTTCATGCCTTCGATCGCAGCTTGCGCTTCGGCATCGCTGCCCATTTCGACGAAACCGAAACCTTTAGAACGGCCGGTGTCGCGCTCCATCATCACTTTGGCGCTGGTCACAGAACCGAATTGACCGAAAGATTGCTCGAGGTCGTTGTCACGTACCGAGTATGGCAAGTTGCCAACGTACAGTTTGTTGCCCATGAAAGGGACTCCTTAAAACACATAAAACTAAGCGATGGAGTCCCGAACCGAAACTGACCGATCACCAAACACAACTTCATCTGTGACATGCACCGACGAAGCTGCGGCCATTATGGAGCACAAGTTGACTAAATAACCAAGCGTTTACCTGTATTTAACGCAATTCATGCCCCAAAAACCACAACCCAAGGGCTTACCAACTCACTTCACGGTCAGGCGACGATGTGATTTTGTGAACGGTCAAGTCAGCACCTTCAAACTCTTCTTCTTGGCTCATGCGCAAACCGAGCGTCATTTTGAGAACGCCGTACACGATGAAGCCGCCAGTCAACGCCCAAGCCACACCCATGGCTGTACCGGCCAATTGCGCTGTGAAGTTGATGCCGCCAATGCCGCCCATCGCCTGCGTGCCAAAAATGCCAGCGGCAACGCCGCCCCACGTGCCGCATAAACCGTGCAAAGGCCATACGCCCAACACGTCGTCAATGCGCCACTTGTTTTGTGTGAGTGTGAACATCACCACAAAAATGCCACCAGCCACGGCGCCCACCACCAACGCGCCCATGGGGTGCATCAAGTCAGAGCCTGCACACACGGCCACCAAACCAGCCAAGGGGCCGTTGTGTACAAAGCCAGGGTCGTTCTTGCCCATGATGAGGGCGACCAAGGTGCCGCCTACCATCGCCATCAACGAGTTCACGGCGACCAAGCCAGAAATCTTGTCGAGGGTTTGTGCGCTCATCACGTTGAAGCCAAACCAGCCCACGATCAAAATCCAAGCGCCCAAAGCGAGGAACGGAATGCTTGAGGGTGGGTGTGCAGAAATCGCGCCGTCTTTACGGTAACGGTTGCTGCGTGCGCCGAGCAACAGCACAGCGGGCAACGCAATCCAACCGCCGACGGCGTGCACCACCACAGAGCCCGCGAAGTCGTGGAACTCATCACCGGTCAATGCTTTGATCCACGCCTGAAAACCGAAATGTTGGTTCCAAGCGATGCCTTCGAAGAAGGGATACACACAGCCAACGATCACCGCCGTGGCGATCAGCTGGGGCCAAAACTTG
>JBEEJP010000128.1:0-5709 GCA_041169125.1 Pseudomonadota bacterium | reverse complement strand
CCCAACTGAAACAGCAGCATGGCCCAGACGCCCTGCCCACCGGTTTGTTTTTGTGCCGCGCGGCCAATGCCTGCACACGCCGCACCGCACATGGCCAAACAGTGCGGCCCACCCGCGAGCCCCATGAGGAGTGCGGTGAGAGCCAAAGTTGTGTTCATCAAATGATTTTAGAGAACCTAGCCCGGTTCTTGTCGGCTTGCAGGTATTTGTCAAACACCATGGCCACACCGCGCACAAAAAACCACCCTAATTCTGTGACGTGCACGCCCACGTCATCCAGTGTCAACAAGCCCTGCTCTTGCATGGTGGCTAAGGCTTCCATTTCAGGTGTAAAGTATTGTTTGAAGTCCACCAGATGCGCCAACTCCACCGACTCATACGACACACTGCCTTGACACATGAGCGCCATGATGACGGTGCGTCGCACCAAATCATCACGCGAGAGAGCCATGCCACGCGCCACGGGCAAACGGCCTTGGTTGAGCAAGTCGTAATACTCATCCAAGGTTTTCACGTTTTGGCTGAAGGTCGGGCCAACGCGACCAATCGAGGACACGCCCAAGGCGATCAAGTCGCAATCGGGTTGGGTGCTGTAGCCTTGGAAATTGCGATGCAATCGCCCCTGACGCTTGGCCACGGCCAAGGCGTCAGTGGGCAAAGCGAAGTGGTCCATGCCCACATACACATAGCCTGCAGCCATCAACACGCGCATGGCGCTAGACAACATGACCAGCTTAGACGCGGCAGGCGGTAAGTCTTGCGTGTGAATGCGGCGTTGCGGTTTGAAACGCTCAGGCAAATGCGCATACGCGTACAAAGCAATGCGATCGGGGCGAAGCTGGGTGATTTTTTCAAGCGTGCGTTCAAACGTTTCTGGCGTTTGCATGGGCAGGCCGTAAATCAAATCGGCATTGACCGACTCGAAACCCAACTCACGCGCAGCAGACACCAAGTCAAACACTTGCTCTGCGGGTTGAATGCGGTGAACGGCCTTTTGTACGGCAGGCTCGAAGTCTTGCACGCCAAAGCTCAACCGGTTGAACCCCTGCTCGGCCAAGACGGCCAAACGCTCGCGCGTGACCGTGCGAGGGTCAATCTCCACCGAGTACTCACCACCGGCTGCAAACTGGAAATTGCGACGCAGCATGGTCATCAACTGCACCAACTCTGCATCACTTAAAAACGTGGGGCTCCCGCCACCAAGGTGCAACTGTGACACCACCTGACCTTGCCCCAAGTGAGCAATGTTGAGATCGACCTCTCGTTCTAGGTAATGCAAATATTCAGCGCCGCGTTCGTGGTGCTTGGTGATGATTTTGTTGCATGCACAGTAGTAGCACAGCGATTCGCAAAACGGGATGTGCACATACAAGGACAACGCAAAGGCTTTGGCGCCCACACCATCTCGACGTTGCTCTAGTGCGCGCAGGTAGTCGTCTTCGCCAAACGCCTCGACGAAACGATCCGCCGTTGGATATGAGGTGTAGCGTGGCCCCGCCACGTCGTAGCGCTGCAAAAGTTCTGGATTCAATACAAGAGAGTGCATAAGTTCACACCTAAATTTGCGCTCCATAATAGAGGGGTAGTCACTCTCAAAAGTTGACCTGCATCAACACAAACGACTGTCAGCCCTCTCATGAACTCCACCAGTATCAAAGTCGCCTGTTCCAACTGCAATTTACGCGAGCTCTGCATGCCCCTAGGGCTGAATGACAGCGAAATGGAACGTGTCGATGAGGTGGTGGCCACACGCCGCAAAGTGGCACGCGGTGACAATTTGTTTAGACACGGTGACAAGTTCAATGCCTTGTACGCCATTCGCACGGGCTTTTTCAAAACACGTATTTCCGCAGAAGACGGTCGCGACCAAGTGACGGGGTTTCAAATGGCTGGCGAGATCATTGGTCTTGATGGCATTGTGAGTGACCACCACACCTGCGACGCGGTGGCCTTGGAAGATGCCGAAGTGTGCGTGATGCCGTTTGACCGCATCGAAGAGCTGTCACGTGAAATCACGTCCTTGCAGCGCCATGTGCACAAAATCATGAGCCGTGAAATCGTGCGCGAGAACGGCGTCATGTTGCTCTTGGGCAGCATGCGTGCGGAAGAGCGTTTGGCAGCCTTCTTGTTGAACTTGGTGCAACGCTTGCACGCACGTGGTTTCTCTCAATCCGAGTTGGTGCTGCGCATGACCCGCGAAGAAATTGGCAGCTACTTGGGCTTGAAGCTCGAAACCGTCAGCCGTACTTTTTCTAAGTTTTCCGACGATGGCATTGTCGAAGTCAAGCAACGCCATGTTCGCATTTTGAAACCCGAGGGGCTTCGACTCATCGTCAACACGCCAGCCTGCCAGTAAGCGGCTGGCTCGCAAACCTCAAGGCTTGTGGCTCTGGCTTGGGGGCGTCACCACGTGGTTGCGCGCTTGCATCGCGGGCGCTAGCTGCATGTCTTTTTCAGCAGCCAGGGTTTGGTTGATGTTCAAACCACGCTTGTAATAGTCTTCCGCCACCACAGGATCTGGGGTTTTAATGGCAATGGCAAGCGTGACGAAACCCGCCACGATCACCACAGCAGGCCCCGCAATGATGAGCCAAACATGGCCATATTGCCACCAAGGTTTCGGGTTTTGTTCTTCTTGCGTCATCACCATTCCTTTGAAACGTTGTCAGGAATAAAGAAACCATCACCACGCTCTCAGCCAAAAGGCTTCAAGCAATGGGGATGGTTCTGCACGGCCTAACGTGGCCAGCGGCATGCCATGCGAATTACTTCGTGGCAGCAGGTTTGTTAGAGAAGCCCCAAACGTAAGCTGTCAACACGTGAATTTGTGACTCAGTCAAACGACCTTCTTGTGCAGGCATTTGGTTGACTTTGCCGTTGTTGATCATGGCAGTGATGGCCTCTTCGCCCCAACCGTGCAACCAGATCTTGTCGGTCAAATTGGCAGAGCCCACGGCTTGCATGCCAGCACCATC
This sequence comes from Pseudomonadota bacterium, assembly GCA_041169125.1. GTDB lineage: Bacteria > Pseudomonadota > Gammaproteobacteria > Burkholderiales > Burkholderiaceae_C > Limnohabitans. Next base: position 2,734 of record JBEEJP010000128.1, on the reverse strand, counting down.
TGGGCCGTGACATGCAGCACAAGCACCAAACTTGCCCTTGCCCAAGGCGGCACGCACAGAGTCGTGTGGGCTACCAGACAGGCTCATCACGTAGTGCGACACATTGCGCACATCTTCAGGCGAACCCACGGCAGCAGCCATGGGTGGCATTTGACCAATACGGCCCTTGGTGATGGTCTCTTTGATCTTGTCGGTGGTACCACCATGCAACCAATCGTTGTCGGTCAAGTTGGGGAAGCCTTTTGAACCACGAGCGTCAGAGCCATGGCACTGTGCGCAGTTGTTCATGAACAAACGCTCGCCCACAGCCATGGCCTTGGGATCTTGAGAGAGTTGCTCTGGGGTTTGTGCATTGAAAGCTGCGTACAAAGGCTCCAACTCTTGGTTGGCCTTGGCCACTTCAGCGTCGTATTGACCGGCTGAGCTCCAGCCCAACTTGCCAGCAAAGCTACCCAAGCCTGGGTAAGCCAAACCGTACACCACAGCAAACACCATGGTGATGATGAACAGCCACAACCACCAACGTGGCAAGGGGTTGTTCATTTCGCGCAGGTCGCCGTCCCAGACGTGGCCAGTGGTGCCGTCTTCTTCGTGTGCCGAAACTTTAACTTTGGCAGAGAACCACAGCAAGAACGCGCAGTAAACGATGCCCAAAATTGAAATGGCAGATACGAAGATCGACCAAAAATTACTTGTGAAATCACTCATGATTCGATTCCTTTACAAAGACCTCTAGGCCTTAGTCTTGATCGAGGGGCAGCTTCGAGGCTGCCTCAAAATCTTCTTTGTTACGTCGAGAAAAAGCCCAGACCATGATGCCAACAAACACAGCAAATGACAGCACCGTGGTGATGACGCGCAGATCATTGACATCCATGGTCATGTCTCCTTATTTGAGCGCGAGGCCCAAGCCTTGGAGGTAAGCAATCACAGCTTCGAGTTCAGTTTTACCTGTGACTTCTTCTGCAGCTTTAGCGATTTCTTCATCCGAGTAAGGAACACCCACTTTACGCAAGGCAGCCATACTGGCAGGCACTTGCTGAGCGTTGACAGTGTTTTTCAACAACCATGGGTATTCAGGCATGTTGGACTCTGGCACCACATCGCGTGGGTTGTTCAAGTGAACACGATGCCACTCGTCGCTGTACTTGCCACCCACACGCGCCAAGTCTGGACCGGTGCGCTTGCTACCCCATTGGAAGGGGTGGTCATACACAGACTCGCCAGCCACCGAGTAGTGGCCATAACGCAATGTTTCAGCGCGGAAAGGACGAATCATCTGTGAGTGACAGTTGTAGCAACCTTCACGGATGTAGATATCACGACCCGCCAACTGCAACGCGGTGTAGGGCTTGACGCCTGTCACCGGCTCTGTGGTGGATTTTTGGAAGAACAAAGGCACGATCTCAACGATGCCGCCAAATGCAACGGCCAGCAAGATCAGCACGATCATCAAAAAGTTACTGGTCTCCACACGTGCGTGTGAGAAGCCGCCTTGGGAATGGTTATCAGACATTTATTTCTCCTCAGGCGTGTGCAGGTGCGGGAATAGCAACCGTGGAAGCTTGACCGCTGGTCGCAGTTTTCACCACGTTCCACAACATGATGATCATGCCGCTCAGGTACAACAAACCGCCGCACACACGAATCACGTAGAACGGATAAGTGGCTTTGACAGACTCCACGAAGGTGTAGGTCAAAGTGCCGTCCGCATTGATGGCGCGCCACATCAAACCTTGCATCACACCGGCAATCCACATCGCAGCGATGTACAACACGATACCGATGGTGGCCAACCAGAAGTGAACTTCAATGGCTTTGACGCTGAACATTTCCTTGCGGCCGAACAACTTAGGCACCAAGTAGTAGATAGAGCCCATCGACACCAAGCCCACCCAACCCAAGGCACCTGAGTGCACGTGGCCAACGGTCCAGTCGGTGTAGTGAGACAACGCGTTCACGGTCTTGATGGCCATCATGGGGCCTTCGAATGTGGACATGCCGTAGAACGACAAGGACACGATCAAGAAACGCAAGATAGGGTCATCGCGCAGTTTGTGCCATGCGCCAGACAAGGTCATGATGCCGTTGATCATGCCGCCCCAGCTAGGTGCCAACAACACCAAAGAGAACACCATGCCCAAAGACTGAGTCCAGTCAGGCAACGCGGTGTAGTGCAAGTGGTGAGGACCCGCCCACATGTAAGTGAAGATCAAAGCCCAGAAGTGAACGATCGACAAGCGATAGGAGTACACAGGGCGGCCTGCTTGCTTAGGGATGAAGTAATACATCATGCCCAAGAAGCCCGCGGTCAAGAAGAAGCCCACCGCGTTGTGGCCGTACCACCACTGCACCATGGCGTCTTGTGCGCCAGCGTAAGCAGAGTAAGACTTCATCATGCCAGCAGGAATAGCGGCGCTGTTGACGATGTGCAGCAAAGCCACAGCAATGATGAACGCACCGTAGAACCAATTGGCCACGTAAATGTGTTTGACCTTGCGTGTACCCACGGTACCGAAGAACACCACGGCATACGCCACCCAGACCACAGCGATCAAGATGTCGATGGGCCACTCGAGTTCTGCGTATTCCTTACCTTGGGTGAACCCCAAAGGCAAGCTCACAGCCGCTGCCAAGATGACCAACTGCCAACCCCAGAAGGTGAAGGAAGCCAGCTTAGGCAAGAACAAAGCCGTGTGGCATGTACGTTGCACCACGTAATAGCTCGTGGCAA
>JBEEJP010000127.1:0-5768 GCA_041169125.1 Pseudomonadota bacterium | reverse complement strand
CAACGCTGAGAAGGAAAACACCATGTTCACCACACTCATCTCTGTGGCACAGCTCCAAAACTTGCAAGCCAACGGCACCCCCTTGGCCGTGTTTGACTGCACCTTCGATTTGATGAACCCTCCTGCAGGCCATGCCCAGTTTGTGGAACAACACATCGCGGGCGCACTGCACGCCGACCTCGATGAACACCTAGCCACCCACGACCCCGCCTTGCGCGTGAACGGTGGGCGTCACCCCCTGCCGCAACGCGATGTGTTTGCCGCATGGTTGCAAAGCGTGGGCGTGAACCACGACACCCAAGTGGTGGTGTACGACCGCAATGGCATGAACTACTGCGGCCGCTTGTGGTGGATGCTCAAATGGTGTGGCCACCCTGCAGTGGCGGTGCTCGATGGTGGTTTTCAAGCCTGGGTCGCAGCAGGTGGCTCGCTGGCATCGGGTGATGCGCAGGCACACCCCACCGGCGACTTTGAATTGCGCGAGCCTTTGGTGAGCTTGGTAGACACCCGCACCGTGGCCCAACGCTTGAACAACGGCACTCAGACCATCATCGACGCACGTGGTGCACCGCGTTACCGTGGCGAGGTGGAGCCGCTCGACCCCGTGGCGGGCCACATTCCGGGTGCGCTGAATCGCCCCTTCAATACCAACTTGGACGAGCAAGGTTTCTTCAAAACACCCGAGGCCTTGCGTGCAGAGTTTGCCGCCTTGCTTGGCAACGCGTCAGCGCACCACGTGGTGCATCACTGCGGCAGCGGCGTGAGTGCCGTGCCCAATGTGTTGGCCATGGAAGTGGCGGGCTTCGGTCGCACCGCGCTGTATGCAGGCAGCTGGAGCGAGTGGTGCAACACCCCAGGACTGCCTTGCGAAAAGTCGTGAGCTCAGTGCTGCGCCAACTCGCCTAACGCCACCACCATCACCATGCCCGCCAACAGCCACGCCACTTGGGCCGTGGTTTCGCTTGGGCTCAAGCGCTTTTGCAGCTGAGGAATCAAATCGGCCAAGGCCACATAAATAAAGCTGCTGGCGGCCACCACCAAAAACAAAGGCAAGTAGGCGTGAAACGCGCCCACCAAACCGTAGCCCACCAAACCACCGACAGCAGTGACAGCGCCTGCCATCGACAAACGCAGCAACGCGCCTTTGGGTTGGCTCAGCGTTTGGCGCAACACCACCAAGTCGCCAATGTGGTGAGGTACTTCGTGGGTCATCACGGCCAAGGCGGTGGCAACCCCTAAACGCCAGTCGGCCACAAACGCGGCAGCAATCAAAATACCATCGCCAAACGCATGCACGCTGTCGCCCAGCAACACAGCCCACCCACCGCCGCCCTGTGCGCCGTGGTGATGGTGTGAATGCCCGTGGTGGTGATGCGCATGGGCGTGGTCATGGTCGTGTTCATGGGTTTGTTCATGCGTGTGGTCATCGTCTTGCACATGCCCGTGTTCGTGGCCGTGGTGCCACAACTCCGCTTTGTCGAGCAAAAAGAAAAACACCAAGCCCACCAGCAGCACCGCAAACAACAGCTGGGCCGACAAACCTGCCTCGGCGGCATGTTCAAACGCTTCGGGCAACAAACGTGTGAAAGCCGTGGCCAACAACGCACCAGCGGCCAAGCTCAATAAATGTTGGGTGAAACGTGACAACAGCGCATAGGCCAGCAACGCGGCCAACCACACACTGCCCATGCCGGCCACCAAGGTGCCGACCACAATCAAAAGCAAAGTCATGCGGGCATTATCCCGCCTTGCCGTTAGACGCGCTCAATGATGAGCGCAATGCCCTGCCCCACGCCAATGCACATGGTGCACAAGGCATAGCGCCCACCCATGGTGTGCAAGCGGTTGAGCGCCGTGGTGACCAAGCGTGCGCCCGATGCACCAAGCGGGTGGCCCAAGGCAATCGCGCCGCCCCAAGCGTTGACGCGGACGTCGTCGTCTTTCAGCCCCAACAGGCGCAACACCGCCAAGCCTTGTGCAGCAAAGGCTTCGTTGAGTTCAATCACATCCATGTGCGCGAGCGTCAAACCCGTTTGGGCCAACACTTTTTCGGTGGCGGGTGCGGGGCCTATGCCCATCACACGCGGGGCCACACCGGCAGTGGCCATGCCCACCACACGCGCTTTAGGCGTGAGACCAAATTGCTGGACGCTTGCCTCGTTGGCCAGCAACAAGGCACACGCACCATCGTTCACGCCGCTGGCATTGCCTGCGGTCACGCTGCCATCGGGGCGCACCACGCCTTTGAGTTTGGCGAGTGACTCCAAGCTCGTGTCACGTGGGTGTTCGTCTTGGCTCACCACCACGGCATCGCCTTTTTTCTGGGGAATGGTGACGGGGCAAATTTCTCGCGCAAAGTGACCCGCTTGAATGGCAGCCATGGCATTGCGTTGGCTGCGCAAGGCCATTTGGTCTTGGGCTTCGCGTTCAATCTTGTAATCCACCGCCACGTTTTCGGCAGTTTCGGGCATGCTGTCCACGCCGTATTGCGCTTTCATCAGCTTGTTCACAAAGCGCCAGCCGATGGTGGTGTCGTACACCGCGTTGTTGCGGCTAAAGGCACTCTCGGCTTTAGGCATGACAAACGGTGCGCGGCTCATGCTCTCGACACCGCCCGCAATCATCAGCGACGCCTCGCCCGCTTTGATGGCGCGTGCGGCAGTACCGACGGCATCCAGCCCCGAGCCACACAAGCGGTTGATGGTGCCGCCGGGTACCTCCATGGGCAAGCCTGCCAACAACGCGGCCATGCGTGCCACGTTGCGGTTGTCTTCGCCCGCTTGGTTGGCACAGCCATACAGCACGTCGGCCACTTGCGACCAATCGACGCTGGGGTTGCGCTCTATCAAAGCTTTGATGGGCAAGGCCGCCAAGTCGTCGGCACGCACGCTGCTGAGTGCACCACCGTAACGGCCAATAGGGGTTCGGATGGCGTCGCAAATGTAGGCGTGTGTCATGGCAGTGAGCGTCGCAAGCGACGGCAGTGAATGTGATTTAAGAAATTTTGAACAAGCTGGTGGCTTCAAGGTCGAGCACGTCGATCTCGGCTGCGTTGTGCAGCTGCCAGCGCCAGCGCAAGATGCCCAAGCTGGGGTTGCTTTGCGAGATGCGTGTCTCCAACACGGTGAGGCGCAAACGCAGCAGATCGCCGGGGCGCACGGGGTGCAGCCATTTGACGTAGGCCAAGCCAGGTGAGGCATACGACTCAGAGCCGGCCAAAAACGCATCGGTGGCCAAACGCATGGCAATGCCACAGGTATGCCAACCACTGGCAATCAAACCATGAAAGGGGCCATGCGTTGCCGCTTGTACGTCGGTGTGAAACCACTGTGGGTCCCACTGTTTGGCAAAGTCCAACACCTCTGCTTCGCTCACCGCATAAGGGCCCGCATGCAGCACCTGGCCCGCTTGGTACTCCGCAAATTTCATCGCTGACTTTAGACGTGGGTGTTGCGTTGCAACCAAGGACTGATGCGATAGCGCTCGCCCCGGTAGCAGGCATCTAAGGCATGCAGCACAGACACCACACGGGCGTGCCCCATACGCGCCAGCCAATCGAAGGGGCCTGCAGGGTAGTTCACGCCCAGCTTCATGGCGGCGTTCGCACCTTCGGGGGTGCACACGCCTTGTTGCACAGCGTCAGCGGCTTCGTTGACCAACATGGCCAAGGTGCGTGCCACCACCAAGCCCGGCACATCGGCAACGGGCACGGGTGCAAAACCCAAAGCTTGCAACACGGCCGCAGCGAGTTCAGCTGTGTCGGCACGACCCGCCACCGAAAACGCCAATGCGCCACCCGCCAGAGTGGGCAGCTCATCAAACACCGCCAGGTCTTTGAGTCCTTGCTGGTGTGCCACGTGTGCGGCAGGTCGGCCATCGGTTTGTCGCAGTTGCAGGCCTGCCACTTCCACGCCCACCCAGTCGCTGCTGGGCGCACGCGAGGCAGGTTTGCCACCCAAGTGCTGACTCACCGCGGTAGCCAAAGCGTCGGCCACAGCACCACTGCCATGCACCACCCATGAGGTTTGCGCAGGCAAAGCGCCCACTTTCACAGCGGGCAGCGCAGGTGCGCCATCGGGATAACTGTAAAAACCTCGGCCTGTTTTACGGCCCAACAAACCACCGTCTACCAACTCGCGTTGCACCAAATTCGGCGTGAAACGGCGGTCATAGAAGTTGGCTTCAAAGACCGATTGCGTGACAGAGAAATTGGTGTCGTGACCAATCAAATCCATCAACTCACACGGCCCCATGCGAAAGCCCACACCGCGCAACAACGCATCGAGCTGCTCAGGCCGTGCTGCTTGCTCTTGCAACAACGCCAAGGTCTCCGCATAAAACGGACGTGCAATGCGGTTGACGATGAAGCCGGGCGTGGAACGCGCGTACACCGCCGTTTTGCCCCACGCACCCGCCAAATCAAAAATGGCTTGGGCCACGTTGGCATCGGTTTGCAAACCCGACACCACTTCGACCAATTTCATCAAGGGCACGGGGTTGAAAAAATGCATACCCACCATGCGCTGGGGATGCTTCAGGCCATTGGCAATGGCGGTCACCGAAATAGACGATGTGTTGGTGGCCAACACGCACTGCTCGCTCACCAAGCCTTCGAGTTCTTGGAACACGCTGCGTTTGACGGCGAGGTTTTCCACAATGGCTTCGATCACCACGCTCACATGGGCTGCATCGCGCAACTGTGCGACGGGAGTAATTCGTGCGAGCAGCGCTTGCACGCTTTCGGCAGTCATTTTTCCTTTGGCCACGAGGGCAGCCAAGCTGTCGGCGAGTTTTTGTTTGGCTTGTGGCACGGCGTCGGCACGCGTGTCGTACACCGATACGGCGTGGCCCGCCTGCGCGGCCACTTGGGCAATGCCCATGCCCATGATGCCTGCACCCACCACCAACACGGGGGCTTGATTCAAGTTGTATGTGCTCATTGAGGAGTCCTTATTGAGGAATCCATTTTGCAGGACGTTTACCCAAGAAGGCGGCGAAGCCTTCACGCGCTTCCTCGGTGCCGCGCACACGGGCAATGGTGCTAGCTGTGAGTTCGCGCACCTGCTCGGTCACGGGGGCCACGCTGAGTTGGTCCATCAGTTGTTTGATTTCTATTTGCGCTTGTGGTCCACCGGCCACCAGCTCGGCCACCACGCGGTCCACCTCGGCATCCAAGGCCTCCAGTGGGGTCACGCGTTGCACCATGCCCATCTGCAAAGCCGTGGCGGCGTCGATGCGTGTGGTGGTGAGTGCCAAGTAGCGGGCATTGCGTTTGCCCACGGCGTTCACCACATACGGACCAATGACAGCGGGCAAGATGCCAAACTTGGCTTCGCTCACAGAGAAGCTGGCGTTGTCAGCCACCACCGCCATGTCGCAAGCGCAGGTCAGGCCTACACCACCGCCCAGCGCAGCGCCTTGCACACGGGCCACCGTGGGTTTGGTACACGTGGCAATGCGGTGCAACATGCCCGCAAAACGACGGGCGTCGGCCGTGTTCCATTCAACCGTGGCCTCACTGGCGCGTTGCATCCATTGCAAGTCGGCGCCCGCACTGAAGTGCTTGCCTTCGCCGGCGAGCACGATGACGCGCACGGCGGCGTCTTGGCCGAGTTGTGTGAAAGCGGCGTCGAGTTCACCAATCATCACTTCGTCAAAGGCATTGAACACCTGTGGGCGCGACATGGTGATTTGCGCCACGCCCGCACCGCGTTGGGTGATGACGAGGGTTTGAAACGCTTGGCTCATCAGTAGGTCTCCAAATGCAG
>JBEEJP010000126.1:0-5795 GCA_041169125.1 Pseudomonadota bacterium | reverse complement strand
CAACGCGCACAAGAGCGTGGCGACATTCGGCCCGGCGACACATTGATCGAGGCGACATCGGGTAACACCGGCATTGCGCTGGCCATGGCGGCGGCGATCAAGGGCTACCGCATGGTGCTCATCATGCCCGAGGACTTGTCGATTGAACGTGCGCAAACCATGAAGGCCTTTGGTGCGGAGTTGATCTTGACACCCAAAAGCGGCGGCATGGAATACGCCCGTGATTTGGCCGAGCGCATGCAAAAAGAAGGCAAAGGTCGCATGCTCGACCAATTCGCCAACGAAGACAACCCGCGCATTCACTATGAAACCACAGGCCCCGAGCTGTGGGAGCAAACGCAGGGCCGCATCACGCATTTCGTCAGCGCCATGGGCACCACGGGCACCATCACGGGTGTGTCGCGTTATCTCAAAGAGAAGAACCCCGCCATTCGCATCATCGGTGCGCAGCCCTCAGAAGGTTCGCGCATTCCCGGCATTCGCAAATGGCCGCAAGAGTACTTGCCTAAGATTTACGATGCCAGCAACGTGGATGAGCTGGTCTACGTGAGCCAAGACGATGCCGAAGACATGTGCCGTCGCTTGGCGCGAGAAGAGGGCATCTTTGGCGGCATTTCTGCAGCGGGTGCCTGCTGGGTGGCGATGCAAATTGCGCAGCAGGTGGAAAATGCCACGATTGCTTTTGTGGTGTGTGACCGAGGTGACCGCTACTTGTCGACAGGAGTGTTTCCCGCATGAACATCGATGTAGAAATTGACACACGAGGGTTGAACTGCCCGCTGCCGATCTTGAAGGCCAAGAAGGCGCTGACCACCATGGCGAGTGGTCAGGTGCTCAAAGTGGTGTCAACCGACACCGGCTCGGTGCGGGACTTCGCAGCGTTTGCCAAGCAAACCGGCAATGAGCTGTTGTCGCAGACCACAGAGGGCAACGACTTTGTTCACATCCTCAAACGACGTTGAATGATTAGACCTGGAGTTGCTTGAGGTAGCTGCGAAACTCTTCGCCCACTTCGGCATGCTCTAAAGCCAGCTCGACGCTGGCTTGCAAGAACCCCACTTTGCTGCCGCAGTCAAAGCGCTTGCCCTCGTAGGCGTAGGCCAACACTTTTTCGGTGGCCAGCAAGCCTGCAATACCGTCGGTGAGTTGAATCTCGCCTTGCACACCACGACCGCCTGCGCGGATGCGCTCAAACACCTCAGGGGTCAAGATGTAACGGCCAGCGACGGTGGTGCGTGAGGGAGCCACTTCTGCTTTGGGCTTTTCAACCATTTGCTCAATCTCAACCAAACCGTTGCCTATGTCTTTGCCTGCCACCACACCATAGCGATGGACGTGTTCCAGCGGCACTTCTTGCACGGCCAACACAGAGGATTGGGTGCGTGCATAAACATCGGCCATTTGCTTGAGCACGCCAGGGCCACCCGCTTTGCCACGCATCAAATCATCGGCCAACAAAACGGCGAAAGGCTCATCGCCCACCAAGTGCTCAGCACACAACACGGCGTGGCCTAGACCCAGTGCGCGGGCTTGGCGCACGTACACGCATTGCATGTCGTCGGGTTGTACGCTGCGTACGATCTCGAGCAGGGCTTGTTTGCCGGCGGCTTCGAGTTCGGTTTCCAACTCATAGGCCATGTCAAAGTGGTCTTCAATCGCGCGTTTGCTGCGGCCTGTGACGAAGATCATTTCACGAATGCCAGCTTCGTAGGCTTCTTCCACCGCGTATTGGATGAGCGGCTTGTCCACCACCGTCAGCATTTCTTTGGGGCTGGCTTTGGTAGCAGGTAAGAAGCGTGTGCCCATGCCTGCGACAGGGAACACGGCTTTGGTGAGTAGGTGCTTCATTCGTTGAACAGAGATAGTTTTGCCAAGTCTAGCGAGGCTTTATTTCGCGAGTTTGACAAGCTGCTCCTGCACCTTGTTCAGCGTGGCGGTGAAGTCGGCCACACGCTTTTTGGCTTCTTCAATCACCGCAGGCGGGGCCTTGGCCACGAAAGCTTCGTTCTTGAGTTTGGAGCCTGCTTTTTCAATTTCGTTTTGCAAGCGCTCGACTTCTTTGCCCAAGCGAATTTTTTCGGCGGCCACATCCACTTCTATGAACAAGCACACGCGCAACTCGCCAATCACGGCGACGGGCGCAGCTTGTGCGGCGGCAGACCAAGCGGCTTCGTCGTCAAACACTTTGACTTCGCTGAGTTTGGCCAAGGCTTGCAACACGGGGGCGACACCTTGCATGAACGCATGTTCTTCGGCATTGGCGGCCAAGGCAAACAAGGGCATGCGTGTGGCGGGCGAAACGCCCATTTCGCCACGCAAGTTTCGGCAGGCATCGACCAGCGATTTCACGCGAGCCACATAGGCCTCGGCGTGTTCGTCGATGCGCTCAGGTTGGCTCACGGGGTAAGCGGCGATGCTGATGGATGCTGAGGTGTCGGCAGCGGCTTTGCGACCGGCCACCGTTGCCACGGTTTGCCACAGCGCTTCGGTGATGAAGGGGGTGATGGGGTGCGCCAAACGCAGGATGGTCTCTAAGGTGCGAATCAAGGTGCGACGTGTCGCACGCTTTTGGGCGTCATCGCCCACTTGGATTTGCACCTTGGCAATTTCCAAATACCAATCGCAGAACTCGTTCCACACAAAGTCGTAAATCGTGTTGGCCACGTTGTCGAGGCGGTACTCGGCAAAGCCTTTGGCCACTTCGGCTTCGACGCGCTGGAGCTTGGACACAATCCAACGGTCAGCTTGGCTGAAACTCAAGTAACCCTGTGATGGGCCACCCACTGCGCATTCTTCTTGGGTGTGTTCTTTCAAGCCGCAGTCTTGGCCTTCGCAGTTCATCAGCACAAAGCGCGAGGCGTTCCACACTTTGTTGCAGAAGTTGCGGTAGCCCTCGCAGCGTTTGCTGTCGAAGTTGATGCTGCGACCCAGCGTGGCCATGGCCGCAAAGGTGAAGCGCAGTGCATCAGCCCCATAGGCCGGAATGCCTTCGGGAAATTCTTTTTCAGTTTGCTTGCGCACTTTGGGTGCGGTCTCGGGTTTGCGCAAACCTTGGGTGCGCTTTTCAAGCAAGGGCTCCAGCGTGATGCCGTCGATCAAGTCCACGGGGTCCAGCACATTGCCTTCGGACTTGCTCATCTTCTTGCCCTGTGCATCCAAGACCAAGCCGTGGATGTACACATGCTTGAACGGCACACGACCGGTGAAGTGCGTGGTCATCATGATCATGCGGGCGACCCAGAAGAAGATGATGTCGTAGCCCGTCACCAACACAGAAGAGGGCAGATACAGGTCGTAGTCGGGTGTTTTTTCAGGCCAGCCCATGGTGCTAAAGGGCACGAGGGCCGACGAGTACCACGTGTCCAACACGTCTTCGTCGCGGCGCAGTGTTTTGCCGGGCGCAATCTTGTCTGCTTGTGCTTGCGCCTCGGCTTCATCACGGGCCACATACACATGGCCGTCTTCGTCGTACCAAGCGGGAATTTGATGGCCCCACCACAGCTGGCGCGAGATACACCAGTCTTGGATGTTGTTCATCCATTGGTTGTAGGTGTTCACCCAGTTCTCGGGCACAAAGCTCACTTGACCCGACTGCACGGCATCGATCGCTTTTTGCGTGATGCTTTTGCCAGTGGCATCGCCTTTGCCCACTTGGTTCATGGCGACGAACCATTGGTCGGTCAGCATCGGCTCAATCACTTGGCCTGTGCGTGCGCAGCGCGGCACCATGAGTTTGTGTTTCTTCACCTCCACCAAAGCGCCCGCAGCTTCGAGGTCGGCCACCACCGCCTTGCGGGCAACGAAACGGTCTAGGCCACGGTACTTCTCGGGCGCGTTGTCGTTGATCGTGGCGTCTAGGTTGAGCACGCAGATCATGTCCAGCTTGTGGCGCTGGCCCACTTGGTAGTCGTTGGTGTCGTGCGCGGGCGTGACCTTGACCACGCCGGTGCCGAATTCTTTGTCCACATACTCGTCCGCAATCACGGGGATGGTGCGGCCGCACAAAGGCAGGTTCACTTGTTTGCCGATGAGGTGTTTGTAGCGCGCGTCTTCGGGGTGCACCATCACGGCCACGTCGCCCAGCAAGGTTTCGGGGCGGGTTGTTGCCACCGTCAGAGAGCCTGAACCCGCAGCTGCGAGGCTGCCATCCGAGTCCACCAAGTCGTAGCGGATGTGCCACATCGAGCCGTCTTCTTCTTCGCTCTCGACTTCGAGGTCAGACACCGCGCTCATCAGCACCGGGTCCCAGTTGACCAAGCGTTTGCCTCGGTAGATCAGGCCTTGCTCGTAGAGCTGCACAAAGGTTTCGGTGACGGTTTTGGACAGCTTGGGGTCCATCGTGAAGTATTCGCGGCTCCAGTCCACGCTGTCGCCCATGCGGCGCATTTGGCTGGTGATGGTGTTGCCCGATTCTTCTTTCCATTCCCACACCTTGCTCACAAAGTTTTTGCGGGCTTCGGCGGGGGTGGGGCCCATGTCGTGGCGGCTGATGCCTTTGGCTTGCAGCTGGCGTTCCACCACGATTTGCGTGGCAATGCCGGCGTGGTCGGTGCCGGGAATCCAAGCGGTGTTAAAGCCCGACATGCGGTGGTAACGCGTCAACGAATCCATGATGGTTTGGTTGAACGCGTGGCCCATGTGCAGCGTGCCTGTCACGTTGGGGGGCGGCAACTGGATGGCAAATGCGGGCGCATCGGCCGCAGCGGCCCCAGTGCCACGAAAACCGGCCACGCCGTAGCCGCGCTTTTCCCACTCAGGCCCCCAATGGGCCTCTAGGGCGGCAGGTTCGAAGGACTTGGACAGGCTCTCAAGGCCAGCTTGGACGGGGGTGTTGCTCATGGTGCTCAGGCAAAGAAAAAACGGCGCTGTGTTCAGGCCGTTCAATAAAGGGAATGACTGCGGTTATTTTAACGAGCCCCAGCCCGTCAACCCCCGTGTTGGCAAGGGGCACACGGTCCCAGCCGATAATGCGGGTCTTGTTGAAATTCAGGCACTGAAGATGCTGTTCTTACTCTCTCCCGCCAAAGCCCTTGATTACGACACCCCCGCTGGGGATGTGCCGTACACGCAGCCCATGTTTGTGCCGCGTGCGGCGGAGTTGATTGAGGTTTTGAAAGCCCAGTCGCCCCAAGAGATTGCCAGCTTGATGAGTTTGAGCGACGCTTTGGCTGCGCTCAATGTGGCGCGCTACCAAGCCTGGACGCCCAAGTTCACCGCCAAAAATTCCAAGCCTGCTGTGCTGGCCTTCAATGGGGACGTGTACGAAGGCTTGGACGCCAAAACACTCAAGCCCAAGCAGCTCGACTGGGCCCAAAACCATGTGGCTATCTTGAGCGGTTTGTATGGTGTGCTGCGCCCCTTGGACCTGATGCAACCCTACCGCTTGGAAATGGGCACCAGCCTAGCCAACGCGCACGGCAACAACCTCTACAAGTTTTGGGGTTCAGACATTGCGGCGTATGTGAACCAGCGCCTACAAGGCGAGAAAGAGCCCATCGTCATCAACCTCGCCTCGCAAGAGTATTTCAAAGCTGTGGACCGCAAGACGCTCAAGGCCCGTGTGGTCGAGTGCGTGTTTGAAGACTACAAGGGGGGCAAATACAAAGTCATCAGCTTCAATGCCAAGCGTGCCCGTGGCTTGATGACGCGCTATGCCATCAGCACCCAAGCCAAAACACCCAAAGACTTGGAAGGGTTTGACTTGGAAGGCTACGCGTTTGACGCGGCGGTGTCCGAGCCTGACCGCCAAGTGTTTCGACGCAAACTCGCGTGAGCCTGATATGAACACCCCAGAA
>JBEEJP010000125.1:0-5801 GCA_041169125.1 Pseudomonadota bacterium | reverse complement strand
GGCTACAGAAACCGCGCCGAACTGTTGGACTATTGCCGCCGTTCGGCCAACCCCGTGGGCCGTTTGATGCTGCATTTGTATGGCGTGAACGACGCCAACGCACTGGCGCAAAGCGATGCCATTTGCACGGCGTTGCAGCTGATCAACTTTTGGCAAGACCGCGCCGAAGACTTGCGCCGTGGCCGCAACTACTTACCGCAAGACCACACACTGCAAGAAGAGCTGCGCTTTGCCCGCGCGTTGATGCTGCAAGGCGCACCTCTGGTTCACCAAGTCAAAGGCCGTGCAGGTTGGGAGCTTCGCGCTGTGGTGCAAGGTGGCTTATGCATCTTGGACCAATTGGATGCACGACCAGAAACCATCGACCACACCCAGCTTGCGCGCCCCACGCTGAAGAAGCTGGACATGCTTCGCATCTTGTGGCGATGCTTGCGCATGTGAACCCAGCCCTCAGCGCAACAGCTGCGTGCCCGATAATCGGGCACACATGACACCTCAAGACTACGTTCAGCAAAAAGCATCTGCCTCGGGCAGCAGCTTTTACTATGCCTTTTTGTTTTTGCCACCGCCACGCCGCGCCGCCATCACGGCGTTTTACGCCTTTTGCCGAGAAGTGGACGATGTGGTGGATGAAGTCAGCGACCCCGGCGTCGCAGCCAGCAAATTGGCCTGGTGGCACAACGAGGTACGCCAAGCCTTTGCGGGGCATCCCAGCCACCCCGTCACGCAAGCACTGATGCCTTGGGTGGCAGAGTACAAGATTGAAGAGGCGGCGTTGCAATCGGTGATCGATGGTTGCGAAATGGACCTCACCCAAACGCGCTACCTCGACTACCCCAACCTCACGCGCTACTGCCACTTGGTCGCGGGCGTGGTGGGCGAAGTGTCAGCCAAAATTTTTGGCCAAACCGATGCGGCAACCACCGCCTACGCCCACACGTTGGGGCAAGCCTTTCAGCTCACCAACATCATTCGCGACGTGGGCGAAGACGCGCTGCGTGGCCGCATCTACCTACCCGTCACTGAGCTTCAACAGTTTGATGTGAAAGCGCACGAAATATTGAATCGCGTGGACTCGGACCGCTTTCAAGCCTTGATGCAATTTCAAGCACAGCGCGCCCACGCGTTGTATGACGAAGCACTCGCCCTCTTACCCGCGAGCGATTGGACGCATCAAAAGCCCGGACTCATGATGGCCAGCATTTACCGCACATTGCTGCGTGAAATCGAGGCGCAAAAATTTCCTGTGCTCAAGCAACGCGTCGCACTCACGCCGCTGCGCAAGCTCTGGCTGGCTTGGAAGATGCAGGCCTTGGGCCGTTTCTAAGTTATTCCTCGCGGTATGAAGCAACTCACCATCGTGGGCGCAGGTTGGGCAGGTTTGGCTGCTGCTGTAGCTGCCACACAAGCCGGTTGGCAGGTGAAACTGTTTGAAGCGGCCAGCACAGCAGGTGGCCGCGCTCGCAGCTTGACACAAAGCTTTGCAGGCCAGCCTTTAGACAATGGCCAGCATGTGCTCATTGGTGCTTACCGCGACACCTTGACCCTCATGCAAACCGTGGGGCTCGACCCCCAAGCGCTCTTGCAACGTGTGCCACTGGATTTACGCTTTGCCGATGGCCAAGGCATCAGCCTGCCCGATTGGCCAAGCCCCCTCAACCTTCTGGCAGGCATTGCCAAAGCACACGGCTGGCGTCTGCAAGACAAAGCCCAGCTGCTGCAAGCGGCATGGGGCTGGCAACGCGCCCACTTTGAATGCACGCCAACTTGGACGGTGGCGCAACTGTGCAGCGCCTCGCGCATCAGCCCTCGCGTGATGCAACACCTCATCGAGCCACTGTGCTTGTCTGCGCTCAACACCCCTGTTTACCAAGCCAGTGCCACCGTGTTTTTACGCGTGCTGCACGATGCCCTCATGGCCACAGGCAACGCAGATCTCCTTGTGCCACGTGTTGATTTAGGTGCCTTGTTGCCCAACGCGTGCTTGCAATGGCTACGCGACCAAGGTGCTGACATTCACTTGGGCACACGCGTCAGCGCGGCACAAATGGAACAACTGCAGCAGACCGCTGCCCCAGACCAGCCCATCTTGCTTGCTTGCCCGCCTTGGGAGGCTGCACGCTTAACGGCAGACATCGCCCCACATTGGGCCTACCAATGCGCAGAGCTGCCACACGCGGCCATTGCCACGGTCTACCTGCACTGCAAAGATGTGGGGTATCAAGGCTTACCACGCGCCATGGTGGCTTTGCACAGCGACACGGATGCGCCTGCACAGTTTGTGTTTGACAAAGGCGCGCTTTGCAACCAGCCCGGCTTGCTGGCCGCAGTGGTCAGCGCCTGCGAGGGTGAGCGCGAGGAACTGACCGAGCAAGTGCATGACCAAGTGTGCGAACAACTCGAGCTCACAAACTTAGAGGTGATTCAAACCGTGGTTGAAAAACGCGCCACGCTGGCATGCACGCCTTTGCTCAACAGGCCCGAACCACAGGTGAGTGACAACCTATGGGCCTGCGGCGACTACATCCGCGGGCCCTACCCATCTACGCTAGAAGGCGCTGTGCGCTCAGGCCAACAAGTGGTCACACACCTCAACCAAGTGGCGAACCGTCATAGGCTGCGCTGAGTGATGCGGCCAATCATGGCCTTGTGTGTTGATCCACACACTTTGCATACCTGCATTCAATGCACCCCAAGCATCGGTGGTCGCGTCATCGCCCAGATGCAAGACGGCATCCACCGACAGATGGAGCTGCTGGGCAGCCGTTTGAAAAATGCGCACATCGGGTTTAGCCACGCCACACACCCGCGCACTGACGGCTGCTTTGAAATAAGGCCCAGCCGCCGTGCGAAACACATCGGCATTGCCGTTCGATAAACCCACCAACGGATAACGTGCGGCCAGCCGAGACAAGGCCTGCTCCACGCCTTCATACAGCACCACGTTTTGGCGTTCGGCGAAAAACACTTCAAATGCGGCTTCGGCGAAGTCCGGTGAATCACCCGCACGGAGCAAGCTTTCACGAATCGCCTCACGCCTTAAAAACGTCAAGTCGTGCGCCTGATCGGCATGGCGATGGTTAATCTCCGTACGAATTTGTTTTTTCACATCGCCATCCGAACACAAACGGGCCGTCGCCGGGGCGTGTTCAGTCAACCACGCCTGCAGCGCTTCTTCTGCGCGTGCGATGGTGGGCCACACGGGCCATAGCGTGTCATCAAGGTCAAGCGTAATGGCTTGGATTTTTGAAAGGTTTAGCATGCTGGGCGAGAATACCGCATCATGTTCAAACCCACCTTCAAACCCGAGCCCCCTTTTGCACACGGACAAGCCCCTCGTACGGCCGTGCTGCTATGCAACCTAGGCACCCCTGATGAGCCCACAGCGGCAGCCGTGCGTCGCTACCTGGCCGAGTTCTTAGGCGATCCACGCGTGGTCGAGATTCCACGTTTGGTTTGGATGGCAATTTTGCATGGCATCATCTTGCGTGTACGCCCCGCAAAATCTGCAGCCAAATACGCCACCATTTGGACCGACGAAGGCTCACCACTGAAAGTATGGACAGCCAAACAAGCCACGGCATTGCAGGCTGCTTTTGATGCCCAAGGCGAAGCCGTCACCGTGCGCTATGCCATGCGCTATGGCAATCCTGCCATTGAGAGCCAACTCGACGCACTCAAGGCCGAAGGTTTCACACGCATTTTGGTTTTGCCCGCTTACCCCCAATATTCAGGCACCACCACCGCCAGTGTGATGGATGCGGTCTACCACTGGGGCTTGCGCACCCGCTTGCTGCCAGAGTTTCGGTTCATTAACCATTACCACGACCATCCCGCCTACATCCACGCGCTGGCTGAGCGTGTTCGCATCCATTGGGCGCAACACGGACAAGGCCAGCGTTTGGTCATGAGTTTTCACGGCGTGCCAGAACGCACCCTGCACCTGGGCGACCCATACCACTGTGAGTGCTACAAAACCGCACGCTTGCTGGCTGAGGCATTGGGCCTGAGCAAAGCGCAATACATGGTGACCTTTCAATCTCGTTTTGGCAAAGCCAAGTGGCTTGAGCCTTACACCGAGCCCACCTTGATTGCACTGGCGCAACAAGGCATCAAGCATGTCGATTTGGTTTGCCCGGGTTTTACCAGCGACTGCCTTGAAACCTTGGAAGAGATTTCACAAGAGGCACAAGAGGCGTATTTGCATGCAGGTGGTGAAGCGTTTCACTACATTCCCTGCTTGAACGACAGTGCCTCTTGGATTGAAGGCATGTACCAGCTATGCCACACGCACTTGGCAGGTTGGTCACTTGCCACACCAGCCGCAAATGCACTGGCCTCCAGCAAAGAACAAGCATTCAGCTTGGGTGCCAAAAACTAAAAAAGCCGCATCTGCGGCTTTTTTACAAGAACGAACAACAACGCTTAAGGTGCTTTGCTAGCAGCTGCTGCAGCTGGCATTGCCACAGTCGCACTGGCAGGACGGGCGGCCGTCGAAGCATTTGCAACAGGTGCCGCAGTGCGTGGCATGCTCGCTGCGACAGCCGCAGCAGTACCGGCAGACGCAGATGAAGCAGACTTCGTTGCGACGACGGGAGCCGACGCTGCGCCCGCAGCATCAGAAGATGCAACAGACTCGGCGGCGCTGGCCGCACTGGCAGGGTCTGTCGCGTCGTTAGGCAAGACTTGAACGGGTGGCGCAGCCTCGACAGGAGGCTCCTCTTTGGGCTGCAAATAAGCGGCAACAGCCAAAGCCACCGCAAACAAAACGGCAATTGTCAAAAAAGACGTTTTAGATTTAGGGGCGGCATCGTCCGAAGCTGCATCTACCGACGCAGGGGCCACCACTTCAGGCTCTGTTGTTGTAGATTCAGGCGCATGCTGCGTAGCAGCCTCTTGAGGCGCAATTGTCATCGTGTGCGAGGCCGCGACAGGCGCAGAGGCTTCCACTTCAACCGCATGCAAAGACGCTTCTGCTTCTGGGTCTGGTGCTTTTGCAAACACCTCTTCAGCAGACAAACCGAGCAAAGCCGCAACTTTTTTAGCCGCCGTGACTTTGACTGCCGTACTGTAGAAGGCGCTCATGCCTCCTTCTTCAAGTTGCCGAATTTGCTTGACCGACATGCAAGCGCGTGTCGCCATGTCATTCAATACCCAACCGCGTGCTTCACGACGCAAGCGCAGCATTTCACCATTGATGAACAATTCGTCTTGGCTCATATCCAACAGTGGTTAGGCAACTGCAATCAGTCGGCTTACTTGACCAACAAAAGTTCACCCTTGATCGATGCGCCCTTTTGAACCGACAAGGTTTGATACACCACATGACCATCCACAGAAGCTGAGGAAGTCACAATCAATTCATTACAAGTTGCTGTCCCAGAGAACTTGCCCTTGATGTGCAAACTAGAGCAAGTCACAACACCCTCAACTTGACCACGTGCACCAATCGTCAATTCATCCACTTGAATTTGACCATTCAAAGCACCTTCAACGTGAATAGCCCCCTTGGCGGCAATCTCGCCGCGGAAAGAGAAACCTTCGCTCAAAATGGAAGGCTTGGTTGCTGTTGTTGAAATCATGTCCATCATGCTGTTTCTCGCAGGTGTCGTTGTGGTGGTGGGAGTAGGTGCGGCGATTTGTTCAGAAACTTGTTCCTCAACAATTTCAACATCCTCTTGCTCAATTTCAGGCGCTGCATTAAGCGCTTGGGGTTGATTAACGTTGTTGGTTTTGGATTTGTTGAACATATTGTGCCGTCCGTATAACTTTTTGTGGGTTGACTGGATAACCACCAATCA
>JBEEJP010000124.1:0-5822 GCA_041169125.1 Pseudomonadota bacterium | reverse complement strand
ACGGCCACGCCCATGTCGTTCAACATGCTGATGACCACTTCGAGGGTTTCAGCATCGACCAATTTATCGGGCAAGTGGTCAGAGATTTCGCCGTGCGTCAAATAGCCGCGTGTTTTACCCAGTTTGATCAGGGTCTTCAAACGCAGTCGACGCTTTTGCATGTCTTCTTCAGACAGCACGGTTTCGTCCAACCCAAACTCTTTCATCAAGGCACGTTCTTTGGCCTTGCTGATCTTCATGCGCAGGGGTTTGGCTTTTTCTGCACCGACTTCGACGACGGGTTCGCCTTCGAGGTCGGCTTCGATGTCGCCGAGGTCTTCGTCATCGGCGCTGGCTTTTTTGCCTTTGGCTTTGGTGGCCTTTTTGGCGGGCGCTTTTTTAGCGGCCGCTTTGGGCGCGTGCGCCTCTACGGCGGACGCTTTTTTCTTGGTGTCTTCAGCCTTGGCTTTGGTTGCTTTGGTGGCTGGTTTGGCTGCCGCTTTGGTGGCAGTTTTTGGGGCTGGCTTTTCAGCAGCTTTTGTTTTCGATGCGGGCACTGACTTGGCTTTCGTTGCGGGCTTGGCTACCGGTTTGGCAGCGGTTTTGGCTGCGGGTTTCGCAGCTGTTTTTGCAACGGGCTTGGCGGCTGACTTTGTAACTGCTTTGGCAGTGGCTTTGACAGCTGGCTTGGCTGCAGCTTTAGGGGCGGCAGCGGCTGGCTTTTTGGCCACAGGCTTGGCAGGCTTCTTGGACTTGCGGTCAACAGGCATGAAAACTCCTAGACTTCAAAGAAACGAATACACAGCGCCACAAAACCCGGCGCGGGAAATGAAAAAGGGGGGTGAAGTGTGAACCTCTAGAAGCAAGCGGATTGGGCGAACATTTGGAATGCAGTCCTTGCGGTGAGGTGGCGAGTCGTGCGCTTGTGTCACGGTTGGCCGAGCCCGGAGGTGCTGCTGTCGCACTTGCTAAGTGTGGATTATACCCAAAACGCGGACCCTAGATGAGTCACAAGCGCATCAATCGTGGCTTTCAGCGATTTTTTGAGGCAACTGTCCAAGCTGCTTGCGTCGCTCAAACAGGGCTTTGTAGCGCTGCATGGCCGTGGGGTCGGCCGCGGCTTCGGCAATGGCCTCTTTCATTTGTGCATCGAGATTTTCAAACAAAATTTTGTTCAAAATGCCGCGCAACTCTTGGCTGGCCTCTTGGCGTTGCTGGGTGGGCGTGAGGCTTTCAGGCATGGGTTTGCCCTCGTCATCGAGCAAAGGTGTGAAGGCGCTGGCCATCACGCGTAAGGCAAGGTCTTCGGACTCGTGCTCGCGCAGCCCTTCGCGCAGCACGCCCCAGGCTTGGTTGCCGTGTTCGTGGTGTTGGTGGTCGAGCCACACAAACAGCGGGCCGTGGGGCGGTGCCAGCTCGCACAAGAGGTTGTGGTCTTCGGTGGACAGGTCATCCCACAAATCCATGTGTGAAAGTAGCACACGGGCCGCATGGTCTGCACGACCTTGCGGAATCAGGCGTGTCCCGCGTTTGTAGGTCTTGGGGGCGCTGGCGTCTCGGGGTTTGAACTTGGATGACTTTTTAAATTCACCCGAACGCGCGGAGGCAGCCACGTGGGTGGTGGGCATCCACAGGTCTTGCAGCTCGTGGTTACCCAAATCGGCCAGCTCAGCAATTTCGCTCAGCAATTGGCGCTTGAGTGCGCCATCGGGCAAGGCCATCCACATGGGCTTGGCGTTGCTGGCCATGTGGGCGCGGCCTTCGGCGGTGTGCAGGTCGCAACCTTCGCGGGCCACTTCAATCAAAAAGCGGCTCAGCGGCATGGCCTCGGTCACGCAGTGCGCAAAGGCCTCTTTGCCAAACTCGCGGATGTAGCTGTCGGGGTCATGCTCGGAGGGCAAGAACAAAAACTTCACACTGCGCACATCGGTGGCATACGCAAGAGCGCCGTCGAGTGCTTTGCGCGCGGCACGACGCCCTGCGCCGTCGCCATCGAAGCTGAACACCACGCTGTCTGTGAAGCGAAACAGTTTTTGCACATGATCGGTGGTGCAGGCGGTGCCCAGCGTGGCCACGGCGTTGGGAAAACCCAGCTGCGCCAAGGCCACCACGTCCATATAGCCCTCGGTCACCAGCACATAGCCTGCATCGCGCAAGGCGTTGCGGGCTTCAAACAAACCATACAGCTCGCGGCCTTTGCTGAACACCGGCGTTTCGGGGGAGTTGAGGTATTTGGGCGTGCCTTCGCCCAACACGCGCCCGCCAAAGCCAATGCATTCGCCTTTGACGTTGCGGATGGGAAACATCACGCGGTCGCGGAAACGGTCATAGCGTTTTTCGTCTTCGCCGTCTTCTTGGTTGACGATGACCAAGCCACTTTCAGCGAGCAGCGGGTCTTGGTAGTCGGGGAACACGCTGGCCAAGCTGCGCCAACCCTCGGGTGCGTAGCCCAAGCCAAAGTGCTTGGCAATTTCGCCGCTCAAGCCACGGCTTTTGAAGTATTCAATCGCTTTGGGGGAGTTGCGCAGCTGCTTGCGGTACGCCTCGCCCGCTTTTTCCAACACATCGGTGAGGGTGGCTTGCTTTTGGCGTTGCTCAGCGGCGCGGGCGCGGTCTTGCGGAGAAATGTCTTCTTCGGGCACTTGCATGCCAATGTTTTGCGCCAAGTCCTTCACTGCTTCGATGAAGGTCATGCCCGCATGCTCCATCAAAAAGCCAATTGCGTTGCCGTTCTTGCCGCAGCCAAAGCAATGGAAAAACTGCTTGGTGGGGCTCACCGTGAACGAGGGCGACTTTTCGCCATGGAACGGGCACAAGCCCATGAAATTGGCGCCGCCCTTTTTGAGCTGCACATAGCGGCCGACCACCTCGACCACGTCGACGCGGGCTAAAAGCTCTTGGATGAAAGACTGGGGGATGGCCATATGCAAAAAGGGTGAAGCCTGATTTTAGGCGTCACCCTTTTGCCGGAATTTGAAGAACGTTTTGGCTTACTTTGGTGCCAAGCGAATCGCACCGTCCAAACGAATCACTTCGCCGTTGAGCAAGTCGTTTTCAAAGATGTGCAGAGCCAGCTTGGCATAGTCCTGTGGGGTGCCTAAGCGTGAAGGGAAGGGCACGCCAGCCGCGAGCGCATCTTGCACTTCTTGGGGCATGCCAAACAACATGGGCGTGCCCATGATGCCGGGGGCAATGGTCATGTTGCGAATGCCGGTGCGGGCCAAGTCGCGGGCGATGGGCAAGGTCATGCCCACAATGCCGCCTTTGGAGGCGCTGTAAGCGGCTTGGCCAATTTGGCCGTCATAGGCGGCCACTGAGGCGGTGGAAATCAACACGCCGCGCTCGCCCGTGGCTTCGGGTTCGTTGTCACTCATGGCCTCGGCAGCCAGGCGAATCATGTTGAAGCTGCCAATCAGGTTGATGGTGATGGTTTTGCTAAAGCTGGCCAAAGCGTGCGCGCCGTTTTTGCCCACGGTTTTCTCAGCAGGGGCCACGCCCGCACAGTTGACCAAGCCCATGAGTTTGCCCATTGACTTGGCTTTGGCGATGACGGCTTGGCCATCGGCTTCTTGGGTCACATCGCATTTGACAAAGGCGCCGCCAATGTCTTTGGCCACGGCTTCGCCTTTGTCGGCTTGCATGTCAGCAATGACGACCTTGCCGCCTTTGGCCGCGATGGCGCGTGCTGTGCCTTCGCCTAAGCCCGATGCTGCGCCGGTTACGATGAAAACCTTGCCTTGAATGTCCATGAGGATCTCCGTTGTGTATTGACGTTTACGTAAACGTCAATTATCGGTGAGGGGGGCGTCTTTCAGACCCGGGGCGATCTAGGACAATCCCTAGTGACTTGTTTTTTGAAAGTGTTGGCATGAAGTTGGGTGTGCGCGGTTGGATGTTGCTGTTGAGCGTGGTCATCTTGGTTGGGTGCGGCTCGCGTGGGCCCCTGGCACCTGTGGAGACAGACAAATCGGAGGCTGCTGCGAACAAGCGGGTACCCAAGCTCGGCTTGGCTTTGGGCGGTGGTGCTGCACGTGGTTTTGCCCATGTGGGCGTCATCCAAGTGCTCGAAGAGGCTGGCATCAAGCCCGATGTGGTGGTGGGCACTTCGGCGGGTAGCGTGGTGGCCGCGTTTTATGCCAGTGGTAAGGACGGCGCGCAGTTGCAAAAAGCCGCCGAGACGATGGAAGAGGCCACCATCACCGATTGGACCGTTCCCTTGCTGAGCCGCGGCATGATGCGCGGTGACGGCTTGGCCCGCTACGTGAACAAACAAACGGGCAACCGTCGCATTGAAGATTTCAAGATGCCGCTGGGCATTGTGGCGACCGACCTGAAGACAGGCGAGGGTATTTTGTTTCAGCGCGGTGATGTGGGCACGGCGGTACGTGCGTCAAGTTCGGTGCCTTCGGTGTTTGAACCGGTGCGCATTGGCAACCGCGAGTTTGTGGACGGGGGCTTGGTCTCTCCCGTGCCTGTGCGCTATGCCCGCCAGATGGGGGCCGAGTATGTGTTGGCCATCGACATTTCAAGCCCGCCCGAATCGGGCAAGACGGGCGATATGTTTGACATCTTGATGCAGACTTTCACCATCATGGGCAAGAGCATCAACAAACTCGAATTGCGCGATGCCGACCTCGTGGTGCGCCCCGCGCTCAACGATGTGGGCAGTGCTGACTTCAAAGCCCGTCGCCGCTCCATTGAAGCTGGCCGCGCGGCCATGCTCCAAGCGTTGCCCAAACTCAAAGAAGCTTTGGCTGCGCAGTAAACGTCTCGCCATCACGCGAAACAAAAAAAGGGGCTCGCCTTGTGAGCGAGCCCTGAAGGGATTCTGCACCCTGAGGTGACGAAGAATCCGAGGAGACAATCGTTACAAATTAACGCTTTTTCGCGCCAACTTTGGTGGCTTTCACAGCTGTCTCAGCCACAGTTTTCATTTGTGATTCGGCCAAGTCAGAAGCTTGCTTGACAGCTTTTTGCACAGATTCCACAGCGCTGTTGCCAGCAGTCACGGCTTGCTTGAAGAAAGCCACAGCTTGCTCAGAGCCAGCAGGTGCGTTTTTCAAAGCAGCTTCGATGTAAGCCTGCACAGCTTGTTGGCCTTCGGCGGCTTTGCCTTCGAAGCCTTTGGTGAACTCAGCGCCAGCACCGGTGGTGATGTCGTACACGTGGCGGTTGTAAGCAGCAGCTTTTTCAGCCAAAGGTTGGAAGTAGCTGGTTTGCAATGCCACCAATTCTTGTGCGTCTTTGGCACCCAACACCGCTTGAGCGTGAGCAGCAGACTCGGCCAACGCAGAGCGGCCAGCAGCGAGGTTGAGTTCGACCAATTTTTCAACGCCAGCGAAGGCTTTGTTTGACAAACCGAACAAGTTGTTCAGGTTGGCTTTGTTGGTGGCGGTGATTTGTTCGACGTTGATCATGTGAATACTCCAAAAAGTTAAGTGAGCTTGCAAAAAATGTTGCGGTGCAGCATTGGGATGAAGTTTAGGGTTATCCCGCAGCTTTGCAAGAGGGTTTGGGGCTTTGTGGGCCTGTTTAGAGGTGGCGTTCTAAAACCTAAGGTTTTGGCAAACAGGTCACAATCAAGCCTTGTTTCATGCGGTTTGCAAGGGGTATGCGCGCTTTTTATTCAGACCAATTTGTGTTGCCCTTGCCGCCGGGGCACCGATTTCCCATGGCCAAGTACCGGTTGTTGCGGGAGCGTTTGGCCGCTGAATTGACCGAAGTCGAGCTGGCGGCTGCCGAACCGGCCAGCGATGGTGAACTGGCCTTGGTTCACACCCCTCACTACATCCAATCGGTGGTGCAGGGCACATTGACTGACGCACAGCAAAAAGAAATCGGCT
>JBEEJP010000123.1:0-5882 GCA_041169125.1 Pseudomonadota bacterium | reverse complement strand
ACCGACAACGGCAAGCTCGACGCCACCGCGTTGAACGACACCAACAAATTAGAGATTCGCGTCTTCGCGAATGAAGCCCATCGCCAAGCCGTGCTCATTGCACGTTTGGACAACTTGGGCAAAGGCGCCAGCGGCGCTGCGGTGCAAAACTTGCAGCTGATGCTGGGCGTTTAAAGCGCTGCGTTTAAAGCTCGTCCGCGCCAGCCACCACGCGCTTCACCACTTCCGCCGCAAAGCCGCGGCTGATTAAAAACCGCACTTGCTTGGCTCGCGCTGCGGGGTCCGCAGGCGGTTCGCCAAATTTTTTTCGCCACACGTCACGGGCTCGCTCGAGCTCGGTGCTGCGCATCGTTTGCACGGCCTCGGCGATGGCCTCGGCGGGCAACCCTTTGGCTTGCAATTCTTGACGCACCCGGGATGCACCGAGCTTGCGAGAGCGACTGTTGACCACCGACTCCACCACACGCTGTTCATTGATGAAGTCTTTGGCCTGCAAAAAATCCAAGGCCTCGGCCAGCTCACCCGGCGTTTGTTCAAACGGTTTGAGCTTGCGTTCGAGTTCTTGGCGTGAGTGTTCGCGCAGCGACAGCAAGCGCAGCGCACGCCCCTTGAGCGAAAGCTGAAACCCGCTGGCCCTTTTCGCCTTGGGTTTGTCCTCCACCGTTGAGGTGTCTTGCGCGTTGGCAGTCACGTGGTCACTCACACAAGCCGGTTAGAGCACCACGCCGTCGGCGTCGACATCGGCAGTCTTGGCTTCTTTTGACGCCTTGCTGGCCTTGGGCGCCTTCTCTTCTTTGGCAGCAGGCGCTTCTGGGCCACCCGTCAACAAAGGAATGCCCAACGATTCGCGCACTTTGTTTTCGATTTCGAAAGCGAGGGCTTCGTTTTCGCGCAAGAACTCACGCGCGTTGTCGCGGCCTTGGCCAATTTTTTCGCCGTTGTAGGCGTACCAAGCGCCGGACTTTTCAATCACCTTGGCGTTCACGCCCATGTCGATGATCTCGCCTTGGCGGCTGATGCCTTCGCCAAACAAAATGTCGAACTCGGCCGTTTTGAAGGGCGGCGACACTTTGTTCTTCACCACTTTGACTTTGGTTTCATTGCCCACCGCTTCATCCCCACGTTTGATGGTGCCGGTGCGACGGATGTCCAAACGCACAGACGCGTAGAACTTGAGTGCGTTACCACCGGTGGTGGTTTCGGGCGAACCAAACATCACACCAATCTTCATGCGAATTTGGTTGATGAAGATGACCGTGCAATTGGTCTTCTTGATGGAGGCCGTGAGCTTGCGCAGCGCTTGGCTCATCAAACGGGCTTGCAAGCCAGGCAATGAGTCGCCCATATCGCCTTCGAGTTCGGCCTTGGGTGTGAGGGCGGCCACCGAGTCAACCACCACCAAATCCACCGCGCCAGAGCGCACCAAACTGTCCACCACTTCCAAGGCTTGTTCGCCGGTGTCGGGTTGGCTGATGAGCAAGTCTTGCAAGTTCACGCCGAGCTTTTGGGCGTATTGCGAGTCGAGGGCATGTTCCGCGTCCACAAACGCACAGGTGCCGCCTTGCTTTTGCATTTCAGAAATCACTTGCAAGGTGAGGGTGGTTTTGCCTGAAGATTCTGGGCCGTAAATTTCAATCACGCGACCACGGGGCAAACCGCCCACGCCCAAAGCGATGTCCAAACCCAAAGAGCCGGTGGACACCACTTGGATGTCGTCCACCACTTCGCCTTCGCCCAAACGCATGATGGTGCCTTTGCCAAATTGCTTTTCAATTTGGGCCAGCGCGGCTTGCAGGGCTTTGGCTTTTTCGCTATCAACGGCGGGTTTGGTGCTCATGGTGTTCTCCAGTTTGAGGTTTGGTTTCCAACCACTGATTGAATCAACAGCTGGATGCTTGACCAGTACTTTAACGCAAAGTCAAAACTTGTAAACACTTTTTTTGGTCAGTTTGCCTTACCATTTAGGAATGGTCTCACACCCCGCACAAACACCCCACCAAGACTGGCGACAAATTCACCTCGGCCGCTTGCTGGGCCACGCCATGCTCCGCTTTGACGCACGTGTGCTGCATCTGATGGCACACAACGTCGAGGTGCCGCTGGCCTTGTCCAACCTAGCAGCCCGTGCGCAAGTGAGCGCCGCGCACATCCACATCACGCGCCACCTGAGCCTTGAGGGCTCGCGCCTGAGCGAGCTGGCCGACAGCGCCGGGATGACCAAACAAGCCATGGGCGATTTGGTCACCCAGTGCGAGGCCTGGGGTCTGGTGCAGCGCACACCGGACCCGCTGGACGCGCGGGCGCGGCGCATTGTGTTCACCGAAACGGGCCTCGCTTGGCTGCGCGCGTTTGAGCAAGCCGTGGCGCAGGCCGAAGCCGAATTCAAACAAGAAGTAGGCACCGACGTGGCCACCGTAGTTAGCCTAGGTCTAGAGGCCTATGCAGGCGGTTACTCCAGCCTAGAATCACCCTCCTGACACTCTCATAACGCGACGAAGCTGGAGACAAACACATGCGCATCCTGATTGCAGAAGACGACTTGGTCTTGGCCGACGGCCTGTTGCGCACCTTGCGCGCATCCGGCGCAGCGGCTGACCATGTGGCCAGTGGTACAGAAGCCGATGCCGCCTTGATGACCACCGACGAGTTTGATTTGCTCATCTTGGACCTGGGCCTTCCCAAAATGCATGGCTTGGAAGTGCTCAAGCGTTTGCGCTCACGCGGCTCTTCTATTCCCGTGCTCATCCTCACCGCCGCCGATGGCGTGGAAGAACGCGTCAAAGGTTTGGACTACGGCGCGGACGACTACATGGCCAAGCCCTTCAGCTTGCAAGAACTCGAAGCCCGCGTGCGCGCCCTCACACGCCGCGGCATGGGTGGCACATCGTCCTCCATCAAACACGGTCCACTGGTGTACGACCAAACCGGCCGCGTGGCCACCATTGACGGCAAGATGGTGGAGCTCTCTGCACGCGAACTCGGTTTGCTCGAAGTGCTGTTGCAACGCAGCGGCCGTTTGGTGAGCAAAGACCAGTTGGTGGAGCGTTTGTGCGAGTGGGGCGAAGAGGTCAGCAACAACGCGATTGAGGTGTACATCCACCGCCTGCGCAAGAAGATTGAAAAAGGCCCCATCCGCATTGCCACCGTACGCGGCTTGGGTTACTGCCTCGAAAAAATCCCGGGCTAAACCTCACGCACGTGCATGGCCAAGCTGTTTAGGCGCGAGCAACACTCGCTGTTCGGCGAGATTTTGGATTGGATGCTCACGCCACTGCTGCTGCTGTGGCCCGTGAGCTTGGCGCTCACTTGGTTGGTGGCCCAAAACATTGCGGGGCGCCCGTTTGACCGTGGCTTGGAATACAACGTGCAAGCGCTTGCGCAGCTCGTCAAGAGCGACCAGACGCGCATGTATTTCAACTTGCCCTTGCCTGCCCGCGAAATTTTGCGCGCCGACGAAGCCGATTTGATTTACTACCAAGTGCTGGGCACACGGGGCGAGTTTGTGAGTGGCGAGCGCGACTTCCCCCTGCCGCCCGACGAAGAGCAACCGCTACCCAGCGAGGTGCGCATTCGCGACGATGAAATGCGTGGCGCCGAGGTGCGCGTGGCCTACACCTGGGTGCGCGTCGATGTGCCGGGCGCCAAACCCGTGTTGGTACAAGTCGGCGAGACGCTTGAAAAGCGCTCGGTGCTGGCCACCGAAATTATCAAAGGTGTCATGCTGCCGCAATTCGTCATCTTGCCGCTGGCGGTGTTGCTGGTGTGGCTGGCCTTGGCGCGGGGCATTCGCCCGTTGAACAAACTGGAAGAGCGCATTCGCCTGCGCAAGCCCGATGACTTAAGCCCCTTGGACGAGTCTGCCGTGCCACAAGAAGTGGCCCCGCTTGTGGCGTCGATCAATGATTTGCTCACACGTCTCAAAGAATCCATCGCCACGCAAAAACGTTTTTTGGCCGACGCGGCGCACCAACTCAAAACGCCGCTGGCGGGTCTGCGCATGCAAGCCGACTTGGCGCAACGCGAGGACTCGAGCGCGGACGAGTTGAAACAATCCCTCAAGCTGATTGGCCGTGCAAGCATCCGCGCCACGCACACGGTGAATCAACTCCTGTCGCTCGCTCGCGCCGAAAGCAGCACCAGCAATATTGCACGCAGCCCGTGCGATTTGGTGAGTTTGGTGAGCGAAGTGATTCAAGACTCGTTGCCACGCGCGATGGACAAATACATTGACCTCGGCTACGAAGGTGCAGGGCTAGGCAGCACCGGTGTGCGCGTGATGGGCAATGCCACACTGCTCAAAGAAATGGTGCGCAACTTGGTCGACAACGCGATCAACTACACCCCCTCTAGCGAAGACACTCCTGGCGTCATCACGGTACGCTTGCTCGCTGACAAGTTTGGCAAAGTGGTGGTCTTGCAGGTGGAAGACTCGGGACCGGGCATTCCCGAAGCGGAACGCGATTTGGTGTTTCAACCGTTTTACCGCGCCTTGGGCACGGAGGCGGATGGGTCGGGTTTGGGCTTGCCCATTGTGATTGAAATTGCGCATCAACACTCCGCCGTGGTCACTCTGGAAGACGCCTTTCCCGGCAAGCCCATGCCTGGCGCTCGGTTTACGGTTCGTTTTTCAAACACGCAGGCTTAGCATCAACCGCAAGGGCCTAGCACTTGCGGTTGAGCCAAGCTTAGCCCACGGCCCACGTGGCCACTTGGTAAAACAGCCACGTCACCACCCATGCCACGCCCAGTGGCCACACAACCGACAGCGTTGTGAACGCGAGCGATTGGGTTTCTTTGCGAATGGTGGCAATGGTCGACACGCAAGGCGTGTAGATCAACACAAACAACATGAAGCTGTAGGCCTGTACCCACGTGATGTGCTGCGTGATGGTTTGCACCAACGCCGCACCCTCTTGTCCGTAAATCACGGCCAATGAACCAATCACAATTTCTTTGGCGATGAAGCCAAACAACAAAGCAATCGTCAACTCAGGGCTGATGCCCAAAGGCTCAAACACGGGTTGCAAGCCATCGCCCAAGCGCCCTGCCCACGAGGCCGCGCTGCCAGCTTCAACACCCAGCGGCATATGGGTGAGCACCCAAATGACCACCACACCAAGCACGATGAAGCGCGTGGCACGGTTTAAGAAGTGACGAATTTCTTGCCAACCCGTCAGCACCATTTGACGCACCGTGGGAAAGCGGTAGGGCGGCATTTCTAAAACAAACGCATCTTGGTTCACGTACTGTCGTTTGAAGAGCAGCGAGGTGAGGATGGACATCGCAATGCTCATCACATACAGCGAGAAGAGCACCCATGGTGCTTGCTCCGCTGTGAACAACGCGGCAATCAAAAACACAAACACTTGCATGCGCGCCGAGCACAGCGAGAAAGGAATGATCAGCATCGTCAAATAACGCAGCCCTTTGGAGCGAATCACGCGCGTGCCCATCAGGGCAGGGACGTTGCAGCCAAAGCCCATCAACAGCATGACAAAGCTACGGCCATCCAAGCCAAACTTGGCCATCAACGCATCCATCAAAAACGCCGCACGCGACAAATAGCCTGTGTCTTCCACAATGCCCATGAACAAAAAGAACAGCACGATCAATGGCACAAAACTCGCCACCGTGCTCAGGCCGTTGTAAACCCCATCGAGCAACAAGCCTTGCAACACCAGCGGCAAATGCGCCAGCATGGGCTCTAACGCCTCGGTGCGCAAAGCGCTCAACAGCCACGTGGCTGCATCTTGCAGGGGCTTGCCAATGGCAAACACGCCTTGAAACAGCAGCAACATCACGGCAAAGAAAATGGGCAGCCCAAGCACAGGGTGCAACAACACCCGGTCGAGTCGCTCGGTCATCGCATGCGATGCTTGTGC
>JBEEJP010000122.1:0-5935 GCA_041169125.1 Pseudomonadota bacterium | reverse complement strand
TCACGGGCGTTTTCAATTCAACTTTTGAAAATTGCATACAAACATGACTGCACAACTCATCGACGGCAACGCCCTCTCCAAACAACTGCGCGCCCAAGTCGCTGCTGACACGACGGCACTCAAAGCCCAAGGCCTCACCCCTGGCTTGGCGGTGGTGTTGGTCGGCGATAACCCAGCCAGCCAGGTGTATGTGCGCAACAAAGTCAAAGCGTGCGAAGACGCGGGCTTGCATTCGGTGCTTGAGAAATACGACGCCACCATGACCGAGGCCGACTTGCTCGCCCGTGTAAACGCCCTGAACAACGATGACAGCATTCACGGCATCTTGGTGCAACTGCCCTTGCCTGCACACATCGACGCCCAAAAAGTGATTGAAGCCATCAGCCCTGCCAAAGACGTGGACGGTTTTCACATGGCCAGCGCTGGCGCTTTGATGACCGGCATGCCCGGCTTTTGGCCCTGTACCCCCTACGGCTGCATGAAGATGCTCGAGAGCATTGGCTACGACCTCAAGGGCAAACACGCGGTGGTCATTGGTCGCAGCAACATCGTGGGCAAACCCATGGCGCTGATGCTTTTGCAAAAAGACGCCACCGTCACCGTGGCGCACTCGCGCACCCAAAATCTCAAAGCGCTCACCCTGCAAGCCGATGTGATTGTGGCCGCGGTGGGCAAGCGCAATGTCCTGACGGCCGACATGGTCAAGCCAGGCGCAGTGGTGCTAGACGTGGGCATGAACCGCAACGACGAAGGCAAGCTCTGCGGCGATGTGGACTTTGATGGCGTGAAAGAAGTCGCGGGCTACATCACCCCTGTACCGGGTGGGGTGGGCCCCATGACCATCACCATGCTGCTGGTCAACACCTTGGAATCGGCCCAACGCGCCTTATCTGAGAAGCATTGAATTTTGCTTATTTGAAAGTTTTGCATGTCACTGAACAACCCGTTGCTCGATTTTTCAAACCACCCCCTGTTTGATGCCATCCAACCCGAGCACATTGCGCCAGCACTTGACCAACTCTTGCCTGCTGCAGATGCCGCACTAGAACAAGTTACCGCGGCTGACTTCCCTGCCGAGTGGCGTCGCATGGCGGCTGTGCTGGATGTGGCCACTGAACGCTTGGGCCGTGCGTGGGGCGCCATCAGTCACTTGCACAGCGTAGCGGACACGCCTGAACTGCGTGCAGCCTACAGCGAGGCCCTGCCCCGCGTGACTGAATTTTGGACACGCTTAGGGGCCGACGAGCGCTTGTACGCCAAGTACAAAGCCATGGACGTGAATACACTCAATGCCGAGCAAAAGCACGCCCACACCCTAGCCATGCGCAACTTTGTGTTGTCCGGTGCAGAGCTCGTGGGCGCAGCCAAAGAGCGCTTTGCCGCCATTCAAGAGCGCCAAGCCGAACTGAGCCAAAAGTTCAGCGAAAACGTGCTAGATGCCACCGACCAATGGTCCCTCGTCGCCAGTGCCGATGAGATGGCAGGCGTGCCCGACGACGTGTTGCAAGCCACGCGCGCCGCGGCTGAAAAGGACGGTGTGTCTGGTCACAAGCTCAACCTGAAAATGCCCTGCTACCTGCCCATCATGCAATTTGCACACAGCTCGGTGCTGCGCGAAAAACTGTACCGGGCCTACGCCACGCGTGCGTCAGACCAATCGCTGGCGGTGCAAACCAACAAACCCGAGCAAGACAACACGGCCTACATTCAAGAAATTTTGGCCCTGCGCCAAGAAGAGGCCGAGCTGCTGGGCTACGCCAACTACGCCGAAGTCTCGCTGGCCGCGAAGATGGCCCAGTCGCCCGCTGAGGTCATGCATTTCTTGCGCGACCTTGCCCAACGCGCACGCCCCTACGCCGAGCAAGATGTGGCCGAGATGCGCGCCTTTGCAGCTGAACACCTGAGCTTGCAAGACCCACAACCTTGGGACTGGCCCTACATTGGCGAAAAACTCAAAGAAGCGCGTTACGCCTTCAGCGAGCAAGAAGTCAAACCTTATTTCACCGCCCCCAAAGTGTTGGCGGGTTTGTTCAAAATTGTGGAGTCCTTGTTTGAGGTCAGCATTCGTCGCGACGAAGCGCCCGTGTGGCACCCCGCAGTGGAGTTCTATCGCATTGAGCGCCATTCAGAAGCCACCCGCGCCCGTGGCTTGCCGCCCGAGTTAGTGGGCCAGTTCTACCTCGACCCCGGCGCACGTGCAGGCAAGCGCGGCGGTGCATGGATGGACGATGTGCGCGCCCGTTGGCTGCGCCCCGACAACAACCAGCTGCAAACACCGGTAGCGCATCTCGTCTGCAACTTTGCAGAAGGGGTGAACGGCAAACCACCGCTCTTGACGCACGACGACGTGATTACCCTCTTTCATGAATGCGGCCACGGCCTGCACCACATGCTCACGCAAGTGAACGAACGTGATGTGTCAGGCATCAGCGGTGTGGAGTGGGATGCGGTGGAGCTACCCAGCCAGTTCATGGAAAACTTCTGCTGGGAATGGTCGGTGCTGCGCCACATGACTGCCCATGTAGACACAGGAGAGCCCTTGCCACGCGAACTGTTCGACAAAATGTTGGCGGCCAAAAACTTCCAAAGCGGTTTGCAAACCCTGCGCCAAATTGAGTTCTCGCTCGTGGACATGCGCTTGCACACCGAGGGCGACAAAGCCCAAGACTTCATGCAAGTGCTGCGCGATGTGCGCGCCGAAGTGGCCGTGTTGCAAAGCCCTGCGTGGGGTCGCACACTACACACCTTCAACCACATCTTTGCGGGCGGCTACGCGGCGGGCTACTACAGCTACAAATGGGCAGAAGTGCTCAGTGCCGATGCCTATGCCGCGTTTGAAGAAACAGCGGCCCCCGACGGTACACCCAGCATCGACACCGGCCGCCGTTACCGCGAAACGATTTTGGAGGTCGGCGGCAGTCGCCCAGCCATGGAATCGTTCAAAGCTTTCCGCGGGCGCGAGCCTCAGCTGGACGCATTGCTACGCCATCAAGGTATGACTGCGGCGCACTGAACTTAAAAATTCAAAGTCTTGACGCCGCTTGCGGTTCCCAGCAAGCAGACCTGCGCCTTTTGATAGGCAAACACGCCCACGGTCACCACGCCTGGCCATTGACTGACAGTGGCTTCAAACGCCACAGGGTCGGTGATTTTCAAGCCTGTCACATCCACAATGTGTTGACCGTTGTCAGTCACCAACGGTTGGCCCTCTTTCATGCGCACTTTGCCAACACCACCCATCGCTTCAAACTGGCGAATGATTTGGGCACTGGCCATGGGAATGACTTCGACTGGCAACGGAAAAGCCCCGAGCGTGTCGACCAACTTGCTTTCATCCGCAATGCACACAAACTTTTTAGACTGAGCTGCCACAATTTTTTCGCGTGTCAACGCAGCACCACCGCCTTTGACCATGTAGCCGTGGTGATCGATTTCGTCGGCGCCATCGATGTACACCGACAGACTCTCTACTTCAGTGGCGTCAAACACATGAATGCCCAACGCTTGCAGACGCTCGGTAGAGGCCACTGAGCTGGACACTGCGCCTTTGATTTGGTCTTTCATGCTGGCCAGCGCGTCAATGAACTTGTTGACGGTCGATCCCGTTCCCACGCCCACCACCTCGCCGGGCACCACATATTGCAGTGCGGCTTGGCCGACCAAAGTTTTCAATTCGTCTTGGGTAAAGGTGGGGGTGCTCATCGGCGAAAATCCAGCAAAGAAGTTTTTTAAAGTCTGAGATTATCCATGTCGTTACTGCCCTACTCGCTCGCCCGTCCTTTCTTGTTTTCGATAGACGCCGAAACTGCCCACGAACACACGCTGGCCATGCTGGCCCGCACGCAAAACACACCGCTGTCATGGGCGTATTGCCAAGGCCGTGTGCAAGACCCCATTCAACTGGCGGGCCTGAAGTTTCCCAACCGCGTGGGCTTGGCTGCAGGTTTGGATAAAAACGCCCACTGCATCGACGGCTTGGCGGCGATGGGCTTTGGCTTTGTCGAAGTGGGCACAGTCACACCCAAAGGCCAGCCTGGCAACCCCAAGCCACGCATGTTCCGCTTACCCGAAGCCAACGCACTCATCAACCGCTTAGGTTTTAACAACGAAGGCCTCGATGCATTTTTAGCCAATGTGCAACAAGCGCAGTTCCGCCACAAAGGTGGCGACACCCCCATGTTGCTCGGCTTGAACATTGGCAAAAACGCCGTGACACCCATTGAAAATGCGGTGGACGACTACCTGATTTGCTTGAACGGGGTGTACCCACACGCCGACTATGTGACGGTCAACATCTCCAGCCCCAACACCAAAAATTTGCGTGAACTGCAAAGCGACGAAGCGCTCGATGCGTTGATTGGCGCCGTGGCCCAACGCCGCAATGAGTTGGCCCAGCAGCACGGCAAGCAAGTGCCCGTGTTCATCAAAATTGCGCCCGACTTAGACGAAGCACAAGTGGCCGTGATTGCCACCACCTTGAAGCGCCATTGCGTCACCGCCGACACCACACTGGCCAACAGCTTGTGGGGCGTGATTGCCACCAACACCACCATCAGCCGCGAAGCTGTGCAAGGCTTGACCCATGCCGAAGAAGCAGGTGGTCTCTCAGGCGCTCCGGTGCTGGAAAAAAGCAATGCCGTGATTCGTCAACTGCGTGCCGCCATGGGCCCGAACTTTCCCATCATTGGCGTGGGTGGCGTGCTCAGCGGCGCAGATGCGGTGTCGAAAATTGCAGCGGGCGCAAACGTGGTGCAGATTTACACCGGCTTGATTTACAAAGGCCCGGCACTGGTGAAAGAAGCGGCGCAAGCCATTCAGGCCCACCACTGAAACGTAGTGATTCAAGCAAAGACGGTGCGGTAGCCTTCAAATCGTTTCGACCAATACGTGTTGCTCATGCGTTCGGTCTTCACACCTGTGCGCTCGTTGGCAGCGTGCACAAATTTGCCAGAGCCGATGTAGATGCCCACATGTGAATGCGGTGCGCCAAGGGTGTTGAAAAACACCAAGTCGCCGGGATGGGCTTGTGCTGCGTCGATAGGCTGTGTAGCTTCGGCCATTTGTGCCGCACTGCCTTTCAAGGCAATGCCTGCCGACTCTTTGTAAACAAACGTCACCAAGCCCGAGCAATCAAACCCCGTGTGGAGCTTTTTGCCGCCATACGTGTAGCCTCTATCGAGCATGGCCATGGCTTGCATGACGATGTCTTGGCGTTTGGCTGGGTTGTTAGGGTAGCTTTGTGCGGTGGTGGAAGACTTGCGCGACAGCGACGAACATGCGACCAGCAAGGGCGCAAGGCAAGCACTGAGAAACAAGCGTTTGTTCATAAGCGCAACTTTACTGCAAGGCATTGAAGTGCCCAAGAAAAACGGCTCCCGAAGGAGCCGCGTTTCAAAGGCCTTGGAAAACCTTAAAAATTAACGCTTTTTAGCAGTCGCAGCTTTGGTTGTTTTCAAGGCTGTTTCTGTCATGTTTTTGTAGTTGCTTTCAGCAACCTCTGTGGCTTGCTTGACAGCTTTTTGCACAGATTCCAAAGCGTTGTTACCAGCAGCAACCGCGGTTTTGAATGCAGCCACAGCGGCTTCAGAACCAGCAGGTGCATTCTTGGCAGCGTTTTCAACCATAGCGTGGAAAGCTTTTTGTGCTTCAGCCACTTGTGCCTCAACGTGACCTTGGAAGTGAGAGCCTGTACCGTTGGCAATGTCCACCAAGTGACGGTTGTAGGCCACAGCCTTTTCAGCCAAAGGTTGGAACAAGCTGGCTTGCAAAGCCAACAGCTCTTGCGCATCTTTCACAGTCAAAGCAGCATTGGCTTGTTTTTGTGAGTCAGCCAAAGTTGTTTTGGCAGCAGCCAAGTTCAACTCGATGAGTTGCTCAACGCCAGAGAAAGCCTTGTTGGTCAAACCCACCAAAGTTTCCAAATTGGCTTTGTTCG
>JBEEJP010000121.1:0-5942 GCA_041169125.1 Pseudomonadota bacterium | reverse complement strand
CCAGAAGCCATGCGTTGGTTGGATGGTTTGCGCCACGGTGCTGCGCGCCGCATGTTGGCTTTGCGTATGCGTCTCAAGGCCGCGCGCCTGAACCAACAACACGCCACGGCTTTGGAGACCGCACGCTTGTTGGCCAAGCATGGTGCGTTTTCTGATGCGGCCGGTCAAAGTTTGTTGCGTGAGTTGGCCGTGGCCAGCTTGAACGATGCGCACGACAGCGCACAGCTGCAACGTGCGTGGGAAGGCTTAGAGACCAGCGAGCGCACACAACCCGAAGTGGTGCTGCACGCTGCGCAACGCATGCTCGAACTCAGCGACGAAGCCACTGCCGTGATGCCATGGCTGACGCCTTTGTGGAACCGAATGGTGCAACAGCCTGACAGTTGCGCACCAGCCATTCGTGAGCGCGTGGCCCAAACCTTGGCCCGCGCTTTGTTGATGTTGCCAACCGATCCCGAGTGGCTGGCCAGCATTGACCGTGCGCGCCAAACCTACCCGCGTTGGGTGGAGTTGCAGTATTTGGCGGGCATGGTGTGCTGGCATCACGCGCTGTGGGGCAAGGCCCAGCAGATGCTTGAACAAGCTGCACCGCAGCTCAAACATGCCGACATGCAACGCCAAGCTTGGCGTACTTTGGCGCAGTTGGCTGAACAAAAAGAAGACACCACGCGTGCCCAAGTGTGTTGGAAGCGTGCAGCAGAAGTGTCGGCATAAATCAGTTGCAAACTGTGGGTGTCTAGACGCTGCAAAGCAGCACGTGTACGCACAAATAAAAACGGCCTAGATGTCTCTAGGCCGTTTTCTTTTGAGGCACATCACCTCTTGCGAGGTGTGTGTGGTTTACAGATCCTTGCGGGTCTCTACCAACACCAAGGGGCCTTCATCCAAGATCACCACGGGTGGGCGTTCACGTGGGATGTGCACGGGCTTAGGCTCGGCGGCAATGGCCGCTTGCACTGCAGCGATGCGCTCAGGGTTGGAGTTCACCCATTCCAAACCGCTGCTTTGGGCCACGGCTTGCATGTCGGCCACAGGCAAGGTGAAGCTTTGAACACGTGGCATGCCTGCACGTGTTGGCACCGCCTCAGCCGATGCGGCAGGGGCTGTTTCTTCATGCGGTGTGTGACGTGGGGCACGGTCAGAACGTTCGCCGCGCTCTTGGCGCTCACCACGGGGTTCGCGTGCTTGGCGTGGTTCATGTGCCTCGCGAGCCTCTTGTGGG
The DNA here is from genome assembly GCA_041169125.1 of Pseudomonadota bacterium. Lineage (GTDB taxonomy): Bacteria > Pseudomonadota > Gammaproteobacteria > Burkholderiales > Burkholderiaceae_C > Limnohabitans. Next base: position 4,720 of record JBEEJP010000121.1, on the reverse strand, counting down.
GCTTGCTCGTGCTCAGCTGTTGCACCGTTGTCGGCGTGTTCGGCAGAACCTTCTTCACGTGGGGAGCGGTCGCCACGCTCGCGGCGGTCACGGCCGTAACGGTCGCGTGAACGACGTTCACGACGCTCGCCACCGTTCTCATCGATTTGCGGTGCTTGGCCTTCCACGGCGGCTGCGTTATCCAGTGGCAAGACTTCTTGCGTGCCAGTTTCATCGGCGCGAGGGGCGCGTTCACGGCGGTTGTCGTTGCGCTCGCCGCGTGGGCTGCGTTCGCGACGGCCTTGGCCTTCGCCACGTTCAGCACGCTCACCGCGCTCAGCGCGCTCAGCGCGTGGTTCACGGGCTTCGCCAGTTGGGTTGCCTTCGTTGCGTTCTTCGCGCGCCATGCGTTCGTTGCGCGCTTTGGCGCGTGCTTCGGCTTGGGCTTCAGGGGTGGCGTTGTGGTCAAGAGCGGCTTGGCCTTCAACATTGCGGCCTTGACCTTCGCCACGCTCACCACGGCCACCGCGGTTGCGTTCTTGACGTGGGCCGCGACCTTCGCGGTTTTCCACATTGCGTTCGCCGCGCGCAGGGCGCTCGGTGCGTTCGCCACGTGCTTCTGTGCCTTCGGCGTTGCGTTCGTTGCGGTCACGGCCACCGCGACCACCACGACCGCCTCGGCCGCCTCGGCCGTTGGCGTTGCGGCCATCACGACGCTCGCCGCGTTCGCCTGGTTTTTTGTCGCCTACCACGGGCTTGGTTTTTTTGTCGTGATCGCTGCTGAACAACGAGGTGAACCAACCCCACAAGCCGCCAGACTTGGCTTCTTTCTTGTCGGCGTGTTTGCCTTTGGCATGTGCAGGTGCTTTCGCAGGTGCAGCAGGCTTAGGCTCATGTGCCGGCGCAGGTGCATCGGGCAACACACCTTTGATGACGGGGGTTTGCTTGTTGGTGGGCTCTTGCGAGCGACGTGTCACAGCGGTGGGGTCTTCGAAAGACTCAGCCATTTTGTAGCTGGCGTCGATCTTGTCCAAACGTGGGTCGTCGTGTTTCAAGCGTTCCAACTTGTAGTTGGGCGTTTCCAGTGTCTTGTTCGGCACGAGCAACACATTCAAACGCTGTTGAATTTCAATCTTGGCAATTTCAGTGCGCTTTTCATTCAGCAAGAATGAGGCAACTTCCACCGGCACTTGGGCGTGCACGGCGGCGGTGTTGTCCTTCATGGCCTCTTCTTGGATGATGCGCAAGATTTGCAGTGCCGAGCTTTCCGTGTCACGCACGTGGCCAGAGCCACCGCAGCGTGGGCAAGGAATGGAGGCACCTTCGCTCAGCGCAGGGCGCAGGCGTTGGCGGCTCATTTCCATCAAGCCGAATTTGCTGATGGTGCCAAATTGCACGCGGGCACGGTCGTGGCGCAAGGCTTCGCGCAAGCGGTTTTCTACTTCGCGGCGGTTCTTGCTTTCGTCCATGTCAATGAAGTCGATGACGATCAAGCCGCCCAAATCGCGCAAACGCATTTGGCGGGCCACTTCGTCAGCAGCTTCAAGGTTGGTGCGGGTGGCGGTTTCTTCGATGTCGCCGCCTTTGATGGCGCGGGCCGAGTTCACGTCCACCGACACCAAGGCTTCGGTGTGGTCAATCACAATCGCGCCGCCCGAGGGCAGGTTGACGGTGCGGGCGTAGGCGGACTCGATTTGGTGTTCGATTTGGAAGCGGCTGAACAACGGGGTTTCGTCGCTGTAACGTTTCACACGGGCTGCGTGCTCAGGCATGACGTGGGCCATGAACTGGTGCGCTTGCTCGTAGATGTCGTCGGTGTCGATGAGGATGTCACCGATGTCGTGGTTGAAGTAGTCGCGGATGGCGCGGATGACCAAGCTGGACTCTTGATAAATCAAGAAAGCGCCTTTGGCACCTTTGGCACCATCGATGGCGCTCCACAGCTTGAGCAAGTAGTTCAAGTCCCATTGCAACTCAGGGGCGCTGCGGCCAATGCCTGCAGTGCGCGCGATGATGGACATGCCCTTGGGGTATTCCAATTGGTCCATCGCTTCTTTGAGTTCAGCGCGGTCGTCGCCCTCGATGCGACGGCTGACGCCACCCCCGCGTGGGTTGTTGGGCATGAGCACCACATAGCGGCCGGCCAAGCTGATGAAGGTGGTCAGGGCTGCGCCCTTGTTGCCACGTTCTTCTTTTTCCACTTGCACCAGCAGTTCTTGACCTTCTTTGATGACGTCTTGAATGCGGGCTTGGCTGGGCGAAACGCCTTCAGCAAAGTACTGCTTGGAGATTTCTTTGAATGGCAAAAAGCCGTGGCGGTCTTCGCCGTAGTCCACAAAGCAAGCTTCGAGCGAGGGCTCGACGCGGGTCACGATGGCTTTGTAGATATTGCCTTTGCGCTGTTCGCGGCCTTCGATTTCGATTTCATAGTCGAGCAGTTTTTGACCGTCGACGATGGCCAAGCGGCGTTCTTCCGACTGGGTGGCATTGATAAGCATCCGTTTCATGATGCGGTTCCTTCACGTAAAACATCACAGGCCCATGACGGGCCAACGATGCCAGAGGGACGCTAGAGAACGAAGGGAATTGCCGCTGAAACCGCGACCGCCGTGCTTAACGCAGCGCAGCGGTACGGTGGGTGGGCGCTTGGATAAGGGCAAGAAGTCGCGGTTGTCCTGTGGTCGTGTGCGTGGCTTGATGAGCCGGTGCAGGGGAGACAGGGCTGGTCCAGCTGGCTTTGGTGCGACGCGCAACGCTGCACACAGTCGGTGGCAAAAGCCACTCTGTGCAGAGTTCCATCAACATCCACATTGCCACAACCATCGTTTTTGCTTCTTGCAGTGATCCGTCATGGAGGCTTTTCAAAAGAGCCTCCACAACTTGGGGTATTCCGTTTGTGTTTTCTTAAGCGTCGGCTCAACTTTTGGGGCGCGGGCCACACAGTCTCTTGGGTACTGGGTCTGCGTCGCGGGCACAAAAGGGGCATCGACCTTACCGCGTTCGTCAGTCCATGATCTAATCTGTGTTAAATCAAGCACTTAGAGCAAAACGCTGGTGAATCACATTATAGGGGGTTTGGCCCCCACTTCCACCCCTTCGGTCAAAACACTCACGGTCGATGAAGACTCGGCGGGTCAACGGCTCGATAACTTTTTGATGCGCCACTTGAAGGGCGTGCCGAAAACCCACGTCTACCGCATCATTCGTTCTGGCGAGGTGCGGGTCAACAAAGGCCGTGCCTCAGCCGAGCAGCGCGTGGAGGCGGGCGATTTGGTGCGTTTGCCCCCTGTGCGCGTGTCGGCCCAAGTGCAGGCCAAGGCCGAAGCGCCGGCACCAGCCCGTGAATTCCCCGTGCTCATGGAAGATGAGGCCATGATGGCCATCGACAAACCCGCAGGGGTGGCCGTGCATGGTGGCAGCGGCGTGAGCTTTGGCGTGATTGAGCAACTGCGTCGTGCCCGTCCCGCTTTGGCCAACCTAGAGTTGGTGCACCGCTTGGACCGCGAAACCTCGGGCGTGTTGTTGGTGGCCAAAAAACGCAGTGCCCTCAAAAACCTGCAAGACCAGTTCCGCGACCGCGAAACGGGCAAAACCTATTTGGCGCTGGTCTTGGGGCTATGGCCGTCCAACAAGAAGGTCATTGACACGCCGTTGATGAAATACACCATTCCAAACGGCGTAGGCGAGGGCGAGCGCCGTGTCAAAGTGGTGGGCAAGGACGACCCCAATGGCATGCGCTCCATCACCTTGGTGCGTGTAGCGCGCACGGTGGGGCCTTACACCTTGCTGGAGGTGACCATCAAGACGGGGCGCACCCACCAAATTCGCGTGCACTTGGCCAGCCAAGGTCACCCTATTGCGGGCGACGACAAATACGGCGACTTTGAGCACAACAAACTGTTGCAAAAAATGGGTCTCAAGCGCATGTTTTTGCACGCGTGGCAGCTTAAATTTCAGCATCCCCAAAGCCATCGCCCCGTCAGTCTGCAAGCGCCCCTGCCGCCTGAGTTGAAGAACTTTGTGGATGGGATTCAGCCGCCCATCATCCAACCGCACCTTGACGTATGACCTCACGCCCGCGCCAGTTTGATTTGATTGCCTTTGATTGGGACGGCACGTTGTTTGACTCCACGCAAATCATCACCCGTTGCATCCAAGATGCGGTGGTCGATGTGGGGGGCGTCAAGCCCACGCAAGAGGCCGCGTCGTATGTGATTGGCATGGCCCTCATGCCCGCGCTGGCGCATGCCGCGCCGGATGTGCCGCAAGACAAATACCCTTTGCTCAATGAGCGCTACCGCTTCCATTACATGAAGCACGCCAACGACATCGCCTTGTTTGAGGGCGTGTTGCCTTTGTTGGTGGCCTTGCGCGAGCGCCACCACTGGTTGGCGGTGGCGACCGGCAAAAGCCGTCGCGGTTTGGATGATGCGTTGCACACGGCGGAGCTCAAAGGCGTGTTCGATGGCTCGCGCACCGCTGACGAAACTGCAGGCAAGCCCCATCCACGCATGTTGCATGAGTTGATGCGCGAATTTGGTGTGGCGCCCGAGCGCACCTTGATGATTGGCGACACCACGCACGACCTACAAATGGCCGTGAATGCAGGCTGCGCCAGTGTGGGGGTGAGCTATGGCGCCCACGACCATGGGCAGTTTGAACCTTTGAACCCACGCTTTGTCGCGCACTCGGTCAAAGAGTTGCACGACTGGTTGTTGGCCAACGCGTGATGTCTATGTCC
>JBEEJP010000120.1:0-5947 GCA_041169125.1 Pseudomonadota bacterium | reverse complement strand
CGATATGGGCAGCGTTGAAGTGGAAACAGTGTCTGCCGAAGTGACAGACGCTGCCATCGACAAAACCATCGACATCTTGCGCAAGCAACGCCGCACATTCGCTCAACGCTCTGCAGACGGCGCTGCCGCTGACGGCGACCGCGTAACCATCGACTTCGAAGGCAAGATCGATGGCGAGCCATTCCAAGGCGGTAAAGCCGAAGACTTCCAGTTCTTGCTCGGCGAAGGCCAAATGCTCAAAGAATTTGAAGATGCTGTGCGCGGCATGAAGTCTGGCGAAAGCAAGACCTTCCCATTGAATTTCCCAGCCGATTACCACGGCAAAGAAGTGGCGGGCAAACAATCAGACTTCTTGGTGACCTTGAAGAAAGTGGAAGCTGCGCATTTGCCAGAAGTGACCGACGAGTTGGCCAAGTCTTTGGGCGTGGCTGATGCCACAGTGGCTGGCTTGCGTGCTGACATCAAGAAAAACTTGGAGCGCGAAGTGAAGTTCCGTTTGTTGGGCCGCAACAAGCAAGCCGCTTTGGACGCTGTCGCGACCAAAGCTGAACTCGATTTGCCCAACGCCAGCGTGCAAGCTGAATTGGAGCGCATGGTCGAAGGCGCTCGTGCTGACCTCAAGCAACGTGGCATCAAAGACGCTGACAAGGCGCCGATTCCTGATGACATCTTCCGCCCACAAGCTGAAAAGCGCGTGCGCATGGGCTTGGTGGTGGCTGACTTGGTTCGCGCCAACAACTTGCAAGCAACCCCTGAACAGATCAAAGCGCACATCGAAGAATTGGCTTCTAGCTACGAGAAGCCAGCCGACGTGGTGCGTTGGTACTACAGCGACATGAGCCGTTTGGGCGAAGTTGAAGCCATCGTCATTGAAAACAACGTGACTGACTTCATCTTGTCTAAAGCCAAGGTGAATGCCAAGGCCATTTCATTCGATGAGTTGATGGGCCAAGCCTAATCAGTCCCCCACAAGGAAAAACAACATGAGCGCACTGGATACACAAGCCTTGGGCATGGTCCCCATGGTGATTGAGCAGTCGGGCCGCGGCGAGCGGTCTTACGACATCTATTCACGTTTGCTCAAAGAGCGCGTGATCTTTTTGGTGGGCGAGGTCAATGACCAAACCGCCAATTTGGTGGTGGCTCAGTTGTTGTTCTTGGAGAGCGAAAACCCAGACAAGGACATTTCGCTCTACATCAATTCCCCCGGTGGTTCGGTGAGCGCGGGCATGTCAATTTACGACACGATGAACTTCATCAAGCCCCACGTCTCAACACTGTGCATTGGCATGGCTGCCAGCATGGGCGCGTTTTTGTTGGCCGCCGGCGAGAAGGGCAAGCGCTTCTCGTTGCCTAACTCCAAGGTCATGATTCACCAACCTTTGGGTGGAACACGTGGCCAAGCCACTGAGATCGAAATTCACGCCCGCGAGATCTTGAAGACACGCGAGCAATTGAACAAGATCTTGGCTGAGCGCACAGGCCAGCCTTTGGAAAAAATCCAACGCGATACCGAACGCGATTACTATCTGAGTGCTGATGAAGCCAAAGAGTATGGTTTGGTCGATCAAGTGATCAGCAAGCGCGGCTAAACGACACACCTCAGACAAGTACCTCATGGTTGATAAAAAAAGCCCATCTGGCGAAAAAACGCTGTACTGCACCTTTTGCGGTAAGAGCCAGCACGAAGTCAAAAAACTCATCGCAGGCCCATCGGTCTTCATTTGCGATGAGTGCATTGACTTGTGCAATGAAATCATCCGTGACGAATTGCCTGGCTTAGAAGCCGCCAAGGAAAAGGGCAGCGACTTGCCCACGCCAGCGGAAATCAAAGCCAACCTCGACAACTACGTGATTGGCCAAGAGATTGCCAAGCGTACGTTGGCTGTGGCGGTGTACAACCACTACAAGCGCTTGAAGCACAAAGAGTCGTCCAAGAAAGACGATGTGGAGCTGACCAAAAGCAATATTTTGTTGATCGGCCCCACGGGCTCAGGCAAAACCTTGCTGGCGCAAACCATGGCGCGCATGCTGAATGTGCCTTTCGTCATGGCGGATGCCACCACCTTGACCGAAGCCGGTTATGTGGGTGAGGACGTTGAGAACATCATTCAAAAGCTGTTGCAAAGCTGTGACTACGATGTCGAACGCGCTCAGCGCGGCATTGTGTACATCGACGAGATTGACAAAATTTCTCGCAAGTCTGACAACCCATCGATCACACGTGATGTGTCGGGTGAGGGCGTGCAACAGGCCTTGCTCAAGCTGATTGAAGGCACGATGGCGAGCATCCCTCCGCAGGGCGGACGCAAGCACCCCAATCAAGATTTCTTGCAGATCGATACGACCAATATTTTGTTCATTTGCGGTGGCGCATTTGCAGGGCTTGAAAAAGTCATTGAAAACCGCACAGCAGCCTCTGGTATTGGCTTTGGCGCCACGGTGAAAAGCAAAGAAACACGCAGCCTGTCTGAGGTGTTTGGCGAAGTGGAGCCTGCTGACATCATCAAGTTCGGTTTGATCCCCGAACTGGTGGGCCGTATGCCTGTGGTGGCTACGCTGGCTGAGTTGACCGAAGATGCCTTGGTGCAAATTTTGACCGAGCCCAAAAATGCCTTGGTGAAGCAATACAGCAAGCTGCTGGCCATGGAAGGGGCAGAGCTGGAAATTCGCCCTGCAGCCTTGCGTGCAATCGCTAAAAAAGCGCTGGCACGTAAAACAGGCGCACGTGGTTTACGCTCTATCCTTGAACAATCGTTGATCGACACCATGTACGAATTACCTAATTCAACCAACGTCGAGAAAGTGGTGGTCGAAGAGGCGACCATTGAAGAAAACAAACCGCCTTTGTTGGTGTACCGAGAGGCCGCCAAAAAGGCTTGATGAATGAACTCGGGGACAGCGCAATGAAGCCTGTCCCTTTTTTACTGGAAGGCTGACCATGTCTGGACAACCCCCGCTACCCGCTACTCCCATCGAATTGCCGCTGTTGCCTTTGCGTGACGTGGTGGTGTTCCCTCACATGGTGATCCCTTTATTTGTGGGCCGCCCCAAGAGCATCAAAGCACTCGAAGCGGCGATGGCCGCTGAGCGTCGCATCATGTTGGTGGCGCAAAAGGCGGCCGCCAAAGATGAACCGTCTGTCACAGACATGTTCGAAGTGGGGTGTGTGTCGACTATTTTGCAAATGCTCAAGCTGCCCGATGGCACTGTGAAAGTGTTGGTCGAAGGTCAACAACGCGCCAAGGTCGATGGCATTGAAGATGGTGAGTCGCATTTCACGGCCCACGTCACCCCCATCGAAGTGTTGCCTGCTGAATCGGGGAGCGAAGTTGAGGCATTGCGCCGTGCTGTGATGCAACAGTTTGACCAGTACGTCAAGCTCAACAAAAAGATTCCTCCGGAAATTTTGACGTCGATCGCCAGCATTGATGATGCCGGTCGCTTGGCCGACACGATTGCGGCGCACTTGCCACTGAAGCTAGAGAGCAAGCAAGTGGTGCTTGACTTGTCACCTGTGCGTGAGCGCTTGTCCAATTTGTTTGAGCAAATCGAGCGTGAAGTTGAAATTCTGAACGTCGATAAAAAAATCCGTGGCCGCGTCAAGCGCCAAATGGAAAAAAACCAACGCGACTTCTACCTCAACGAACAGGTCAAAGCCATTCAGAAAGAGCTGGGGGAAGGCGAAGAGGGTGCGGACATTGAAGAGATTGAGAAAAAAATCAAATCTGCCCGCATGCCTCAAGAGGCACGCAAGAAGGCAGAGGCTGAACTCAAGAAGCTCAAACTCATGTCACCGATGTCGGCCGAGGCCACAGTGGTGCGCAACTTCCTCGATGTGTTGGTGGGCTTGCCTTGGCATAAGAAAACCAAAATCAAACACGACTTGGCCAATGCGGAAGACGTGTTGAATGCCGATCACTTTGGTTTGGAAAAAGTCAAAGACCGCATCTTGGAATACCTTGCTGTGCAACAGCGCGTTGACAAGGTGAAGGCCCCAATTCTTTGCTTGGTGGGCCCTCCCGGTGTGGGCAAAACCTCGCTGGGCCAATCCATTGCCAAAGCCACGGGGCGCAAGTATGTGCGCATGGCCTTGGGCGGTATGCGCGATGAGGCCGAGATTCGCGGTCACCGTCGCACCTACATTGGTGCAATGCCCGGCAAGGTCTTGCAAAGTCTGACCAAGGTCGGGACGCGTAACCCCTTGTTCTTGTTGGATGAGATCGACAAGCTTGGCATGGACTCGCGTGGTGACCCTTCAAGTGCGTTGCTGGAGGTGTTGGACCCCGAACAAAACAACAAGTTCGCAGACCACTATGTGGAAGTCGACTACGACTTGAGCGACGTCATGTTTGTCGCCACCTCCAACTCGATGAACATTCCACCGGCCTTGCTAGACCGCATGGAAGTCATTCGTTTGTCTGGCTACACAGAAGACGAAAAAACGCACATTGCCACCAAGTATTTGCTGCCTAAGCAAATGAAGAACAACGGCGTGAAACCGGAAGAGTTGTCGGTGGATGAAGCTGCAGTGCGAGACATCGTGCGCTACTACACCCGTGAAGCGGGTGTGCGTTCGCTCGAGCGTGAAATGTCGAAGATTTGCCGCAAGGTGGTCAAAGCCTTGTTGCTCAAACAAATGACACCGCAAGTCAAAGTGACGGCAGACAACTTGCCTGATTTCTTGGGGGTGCGTAAGTTCACCTATGGCCGTGCAGAAGCAGAAAACCAAGTGGGCCAAGTGGTTGGCTTGGCGTGGACCGAAGTGGGTGGTGATTTGCTCACCATTGAAGCGGCCATCATGAACGGCAAGGGCACCATTACTCGTACGGGCTCGCTCGGGGATGTGATGAAAGAATCCGTCGAGGCTGCACGTACGGTGGTGCGTAGCCGTGCGCGTCATTTGGGTATTTCTGAAGACCTGCTTGAGAAGCGCGACATTCACATTCACGTGCCAGATGGTGCTACCCCCAAAGATGGTCCCAGTGCGGGTGCTGCAATGACCACGGCCTTGGTCTCTGCGCTCACAGGTATTCCTGTGCGCGCAGAGGTGGCGATGACGGGTGAGATCACGCTGCGTGGCGAGGTCACTGCCATTGGTGGGTTGAAAGAAAAGCTGTTGGCAGCGCTTCGTGGTGGCATCAAAACTGTGTTGATTCCAGAGGAAAACGTCAAGGACCTGCAAGAGATTCCAGAAAACGTGAAGAACGGTTTGGAAATCGTGCCCGTGCGTTGGATTGATAAAGTGCTTGAAATTGCACTTGAAAAAATGCCAACACCTTTACCTGACGAAGTGCCTGCAGTTGCTGCGACAGCAGCCGCAACCTCAGATGTCAAAGCGGAGGCCATCAAGCACTAAGAATTTTCTAGCGTGTGCATAAAGCTGCAAAAAATGCGCTAGAATACAGGCCTCATGCGGGAATAGCTCAGTTGGTAGAGCGCAACCTTGCCAAGGTTGAGGTCGCGAGTTCGAGCCTCGTTTCCCGCTCCAAATTCGATAAGGGAAGCACACCAGCTTCCCTTTTTCGTCAAAGTCATGGCGCGATAGCAAAGCGGTTATGCACCGGATTGCAAATCCGTTTAGCCCAGTTCGACTCTGGGTCGCGCCTCCAATAGAAATGGCACTTATCGTGAGATGAGTGCCATTTTACTTTTTATCGAATTTTTCTCCAAATTCAACGCGCTTGCCGATCTGTCCATGATTTGGACAGTGCAGTAGTGTCTAAATCAAACTCTGCGTCCAAATCAATTCCACTGTCTAAATTACGTGCAGTATCCAATAATTGGACATTTGCAGGGTAGGAAATAGCGCTTATACGATTGAAATTATTGACGCTGAAGTGTCTAAATCTTGGGCGATCCGTTTTCGGTACTAAACCCAAGCAAAGAAACTGTGCCTCCTTTTTTCAAGGTCTTATTAACTGCGTCAAACGTCGTTGAAGGTGAG
>JBEEJP010000119.1:0-6029 GCA_041169125.1 Pseudomonadota bacterium | reverse complement strand
GCGCCGCGAAGGTTTGCGCGACTTTGGCGCATGCATGAGCCCGCACAGCGCGTGGCTGATTTTGCAAGGCATCGAAACCTTGTCGCTGCGCATGGACCGCCACATGGCCAATACCGAAAAAGTGGTGACGTTCTTGGCCAGCCATCCGTTGGTCAGTCGCGTGGGGCACCCCTTGATGGAGAACCACCCCAGTCACGCGCTGGCTGAAAAGCTGCTGCGCTTTGGCGCACGCGGGGCGGGCTCGGTGTTTAGTTTTGACATCCAAGGCTCACGCGAGCAAGGCAAAGCATTCATCGAAGCCTTGAAAATCTTCAGCCACCTTGCCAATGTGGGCGACTGCCGCAGCTTGGTGATTCACCCCGCCAGCACGACACACTTTCGCATGAGCGATGAAGCCCTGAGCAGCGCAGGCATTGGGCCGGGCACGATTCGTTTGTCCATTGGCCTAGAAGATGCCAACGATTTGATCGATGACTTGAAGCGTGCCTTGAAAGCCGCAGAGAAAGCAGGTGTCTGATGCAACTGACCCTACACCCCGCCCACGCCCCCGCCTACAACGCCTATGTGTACACGGGTGGCAAAGACTTCGATGCGGCCAAGCCGACCGTGGTCTTCATCCACGGCGTGCTCAACGACCACAGTGTTTGGATTTTGCAAAGCCGCTACTTGGCCCATCACGGCTTCAATGTGTTGGCTGTCGACCTCCCCGGCCACGGACGCAGTGGCGGAGAAGCGCCGGTGAGTGTGGAGGATGCCGCCACTTTTGTGGCTGATTTACTCGACGCTGCAGGCGTGAAACAAGCCGCCTTGGTCGGCCACAGCTGGGGCTCGCTCATCGCACTTCAAGCCGCAGCCAATTTGAAAGAGCGCATCACCCACACGGTGTTGGTGGGCACCGCCTTTCCGATGAAGGTGTCACCCGCCTTGATTGAGGCGTCGATGCACGAGCCCATGAAAGCGCTGCAGATGGTGAATGTGTTTTCACGCGCGACGTTGGCGGCTCCCCCCTCAGCGTTGGGGCCCGGCACATGGGTGTACGGTGCCTCGATGGCATTGGGTCGCCGTGTGCTGGCCAGCAACCCCAAGGTGAATATTTTCCACCGTGGCTTTGTGGCCTGCGACACTTATGCAAGCGGCTTAGAAGCGATGCGCGCCCTCACCTGCCCTGTGTTGTTTGTGCTGGGTGCCAACGACCAAATGACGCCCCCCAAAGCGGCCAAGAGTTTGATCGACCAAGCCAAAGCCAGCGGTAAAACCTACCGCGTGGTCACCGTGCCGATGGGGCATCACCAGATGACAGAGTCCCCCGAGGAAACTTTGAAGGCGATGAAAGACTTTTTGTCACAAGACATCGCGTAAGCGCAGGTCTTGCCACTTCATCCACAGGCCTTCGCTCTCGGCGCTACGCACCAGCAGCAAACGGTCCATCAACGGTGCCAGCACCGTTTGGTGCGGGTCCGCCAGCAACACATAGCGTGAGGCTTGCACGTCTTGGTGGACGTTGGTGGATTCGCTCAGACGGCCCACCCAATCCAAATCGACCAAAGTGGTCAAGACCTCTTCGAGCTGCAAAGGGTCCAGATGCAGCGCTTCGCACAGCTGCATGAGGCTCAGGCCTCGTTCGTCCGCATGACGGGCCACATTCAAGCGCTGCAAAACTTCCAATGCCAATTGAAAGCGCCAGCCCACACTGCGCCCATCACGCTTGATGCCACCCACCAAGCTGGGCAAATTGGCCACCAACACCGCGCCGATCAACACAATGGCCCAAGCCAAATAAATCCAGATGAACAAAATAGGCAAGGTGGCAAAAGCGCCATAAATGGAGGAGTAGCCGCTCATCTTGCCAAAGTAATACACCAACACTTTGCGTGCGACTTCAGTCGCAATGCCCACCCACAAGCCTCCCACCAAAGCGTGACTCCAACGCACTTGGGTATAGGGCACAAATTTGAACAAGGCACTCACAGCCCACACCATCAGGCCAAACTCCAGCCCATTCAATAGCCAGTGCAAACTGCCCGGCGTGTCCGACACCAAGCCTTGCGACACCGCCACCACTTGCGACATCAGCACAAAGCTGGCCCCCATCAGCAAAGGTCCCAAAGTGACCGCCGACCAATACAACAGCATGGTTTGCGGCAATGGGCGGCGATGACGCACACGCCAAATGGCGTTGAGCGTGCGATCGATCGTGAAGACCAAGGCCAGCGCCGACAACAGCAAGGCCATCACACCGGCCACACCAAGGCGGCTGGCCTTGCTTGCAAACTGGGTGATGTAGCCCAACACTTGACGTGAAATGTTGTCAGGCACAAAGCTCTCAATCAAACGCTTTTGCAACACCGTCTGAAAGTCGCCAAACACAGGAAACGCCGTCAAGACCGCCAACGCCACCGTGACCATCGGCACCAAGGCAATGATGGTGGTGTAGGTCAAACTACCCGCGGTTTGGCCCAGTCGATCCTCTCGAAATCGGGCGCGTAGCGTTTGGGCAGCGTATCGCCAAGGGAAATCTGGCAAACGCGCAAAGAAGAGTTTGAGATGCGAGACAATCATGGGGCTGAATCATCCCACTTTCTATGCCTCAAGACGCCCCTCTCCTCGAAGAAAAATCACCCACCCATGTCATCTGGACTCGCCGCTTGGCCGTCATCAGTCTGATGGGTTTGATTGTGTTGGGTGTGGCATGGGAGCTGTGGCTGGCCCCTGTGCGCCCGGGCGGCACGCTTTTGGCGCTCAAGGTGTTGCCACTGTGCTTTGCGCTCACCGGCTTACTGAAAAACCGCATGTACACCTACCGCTGGATGAGCCTGTTGATTTGGCTGTATTTCACCGAGGGCGTGGTGCGTGGCTGGAGTGATGTCGCGCCAAGCAACTACTTGGCTTTGCTAGAGGTGTTGTTGTGTGTGTCGCTGTTTGCTGCATGTGCCATGCATGTGCGCTTGCGCTTGCAACACGCGAAAGAGCATCCCTCAACGTCAACGATCAGCTGAGTTTGTCATCATGGCTGATCATCATGCCGTACAACTTAGCACCATGCTCAATGGCCATGGTGGCGTATGAAATATTGCCCTTCACGTCTGCACCAGAGTACAGCTCCACACGGCCTGTTGATTCAATATTGCCCGTCACCACACCGTTGACCACCGCTTGCTGGGCATTGATATCGCCTTCTACATGCGCTTGCGACAACACCGACAGCTGGGCACCAGGGTTGCCATTCACATCGATATTGCCAACAACGTGCCCTTTGAGTTGAACCGAGTCTTGCGACACGATGTTGCCCAGCACAACAGCGGACTGACCAATGATGGTTTTCTCCGTGGGTGCCGTTTTTTCTGGCTGACCAAATTTCATCTTTTTGAACATAGGGCAGCTTAGCGGCTCAGCGCTATTTCATCCAGCTTGAATTGATGAATTCCACTATCAGGCACAAAAACTCGGGACCCCTGAAAGTAAATCTGTACCTTTTGCAACTGCGCACCCGAAATTTGCCATGGGGCTGTACCTTGTACGCTGCGGCCTTCACCTGCCTTGAGTGGAACAAGTGTGGCTTGCTTGTTGGCATCGACCACACACACCTCGGCGTCTGTGGTGCCGACAAGGTAGACATAGCGCGTCTCTTTTTTGGCAAACAACGACGTCAGCTGCGGCATCGCATCGCTGGAGTACGCACAGCTTTTCAAGGGACCCGGCGCAACTGCAGGCGTAGGTACAGGCACAGGCACCGTGGGCTCTGCGACAACAACAGGGGCTGAAGCAGCCACAACCGCTGTAGGTGTGGGTGCCGGCACAGATGCAGATGAAGCAGCAACGATGGGCATGCTGCTGGCAACAGGCTGAACCATCAAGGCATCCGTGTCTGACGCGCGTTTGTCTTGGCTGAGCACAAACAACACCACCGACACGAGCAACAGCAACATTGCGCCAATCATTTGCTTGTGAGATTGAACAGCATTCCACCCTTCAAAAATCACATCTTTTGTGGTGCGATTCATCGCCGGTTGGTGGCTCATGGCCACAATTTGGTCCAGCGTATCCAGATGGGCTTGTGCCACCCGAGCGGGGTCACGCAGCTCATCCACAATTTCTACGGTGGGAGGCTCTGCCCCCAATATCATCAACAAGCGTTTGTACGCTTGACGCTTGATGGCCTCCGAATAAAAAAAGTTATCACTGTTCTCTGTTTCCAACTGGCGAACCTGAGCCACAGACAAGCATGCCGTGCGTGCAAGCACGGTCAAGTCCATCCCCGCCGCCTCTCTCAATTGCCGCAGGTACATCGGATCGCAAGCGTCGTAGGCATTGCGTTTGAATTCTGAATGCTCGCTCAGTGTCATGTCAGACAACGTGGTTACAACATATTAAAAATGAATAGGATACTGTCTCAGTGTTAAGGCATTCCGTCAATACGCCACAGGGCGTATTACGAACTTAATTGTTACACCGAATACAATCCCAAGCGCTTAAACTCTAGTCAGCTTCTTACTTACTTCCCCCTTATGCGTCCCATTCGCCAGCAATACGAAGACTTCATGCGCCACGTCTACACCCACGGCGTGACCAAAACTGACCGCACGGGCACCGGCACACGCAGCGTTTTCGGCCACCAAATGCGCTTCGATTTGAACGAAGGCTTTCCGCTGGTCACCACCAAAAAAGTGCACCTGCGCTCCATCATTCAAGAGCTGCTTTGGTTTCTGACGGGGTCGAGCAACAACAACTGGTTGAAAGAGCGCAACGTGACCATTTGGGACGAATGGGCCCGTGAAGACGGCGACCTTGGCCCTGTGTACGGCGTGCAATGGCGCAGCTGGCCCACACCCAACGGTGGCCACATTGACCAAATTCAACAGGTCATGGACACGCTCAAAAACAACCCCGACAGCCGCCGCATCATCGTGAGTGCGTGGAACGTGGCCGAGCTCGACAAGATGGCGCTCATGCCTTGCCACGCGTTCTTCCAGTTCTATGTGGCACCGGCACAAAACCCAGGCGAAAAAGCCAAGCTCAGCTGCCAGCTCTACCAGCGCAGTGCCGACATCTTCTTGGGCGTGCCGTTCAACATCGCCAGCTACGCCTTGCTCACCCACATGGTGGCGCAGCAATGTGACTTGGACGTGGACGACTTCATTTGGACCGGTGGCGACTGCCACATCTACAGCAACCACCACGAGCAAGTGGCGTTGCAACTCAGCCGCGCGCCTTTTGCCTACCCCACCCTGAACATCAAGCGTCGCCCGGCCTCGATCTTTGACTACGCCTACGAAGATTTCGAAGTCTTGGACTACCAATGCCACGAGGCCATCAAAGCCCCTGTGGCGGTTTGATCGCAGTGGTGTCCGCATGGCTTTGAATTTGATTTTTGCGCGTGCGCGCAACGGTGTGATCGGCAAAGACAACACCCTGCCTTGGCATTTACCCGAGGACTTGGCCCATTTCAAACAAACCACCCTCGGTCAACCCGTGGTGATGGGGCGCAAAACTTGGGAATCTTTGCCACCCAAATTTCGCCCCCTCCCCGGACGTACCAACATCGTGGTCACGCGTCAACGCGATTGGCAATCTGAAGGCGCGGTGGTGGCCCACTCGATCGAGGATGCGCTGTCCCACTGCCCTGCTGACGCGCACGTGTGGGTCATTGGGGGCGCCGAGGTGTACACCCAAGCCATGCCCTTGGCCCAGCGTGCGGTGGTCACCGAAATTGACGCGGACTTTGAAGGCGACGCCTTTGCCCCCACCTTCGATGCCAGCTGGCGTGAGGTCGAACGCAGCACCCACGTGGCTGCCAATGGTTTGACCTACAGCTTTGTCACCCTCACCCGTTAAGCAGGAGTTTTTCAATGTCTGAACACGGTTTTCACGTGCACGGCCCACACGACCATGAACTCGAACATGCTGCACAAGGTCATGGCAACAGCTTCACCAACAAAGTCGCCATGTTCACAGCCATCATCGCCACGGTCGGCGCGATCTTTGGCTACATGGGGGGTGCCACACAAGCCGCTGCGGGCCTGTACAAAAAC
>JBEEJP010000118.1:0-6044 GCA_041169125.1 Pseudomonadota bacterium | reverse complement strand
GGGCGAAGACAACGGCGAATGGATCATTGTGGATTGCGGCCCAGTTGTTGTTCACATCATGCAGCCGACCATCCGCGGTTACTACAACCTCGAAGAAATTTGGGGCGAGAAGCCTGTGCGTTTGAAGTTTGGTGCACCTAAGCCTGCCAAACCGTCTGTGTCACACGAAGAAGCGCCCGCTAAAAAATCAGCAGGTAAAAAGCCAGCCGCCAAGAAAGCCGCAGCTGACAAGCAGCCTGCAGCCAAAACGGCCAAGCCAGCCTCACGCAGCACCTCCACACGTGGTCCTGCCAAATCTGCACCTGCTAAGACCGTCGCCGCGAAGACCGCATCGACCAAAGCCCCTGCCGCTAAAAAGCCAGCAGCCAAAACCGCAGCCAAGTTGCCCATCGTGAAGGTGGCGTTGAAAGGCGCCAAGTCTTCAGCCAAGTCGGCCGCACGCACGGCAACGACCACTGCAGGTAAGCCTGCAGCGAAGCGCCCCGCTGCTAAAAAGACCACTGCCCGCAAAGCATGAAGCTGTGGGTGGTCGCAGTCGGCCAGCGTGTGCCCGACTGGGCGCAAACCGCTTGGGACGATTACGCCAAGCGGTTTCCGTCTGAGCTCAAGGTCGAGCTCAAGGCGGTCAAAACCGAACCGCGCAGCTCTAAAACCCTAGACACCATTTACGCTGCCGAGCGCGAGCGCATTGAAGCCGCCATTCCGCGAGGCTGCCGCATCGTGGCTTTGGACGAGCGGGGCACCAACCTCACCACGGTGGCTTTGGCAGCCAAGCTCAAACACTGGCAGCTCGAAGCGGACGATGTGGCCTTGGTCATTGGCGGGCCCGATGGTTTGTGCCCTGAGTTCAAAAAACAAGCGCACGAGCGCATCCGTATTTCAGATTTAACGCTGCCCCACGCCATGGTGCGGGTGCTGCTGGTGGAGCAGCTCTACCGTGCGTGGTCGATCAACGCCAATCACCCTTACCACCGCGAGTGAACCATGTCCGACTCTCAGTTTGTTTATCTCGCCTCCCAAAGTCCACGCCGTCGCCAATTGCTAGAGCAGCTGGGCATTCGCTACGAGCTATTGCTGGCCGATGACACGGAAGACGCCGAAGCGCTGGAAGTGGTGTTGCCGGGCGAGGCCCCACGCGCTTATGTGCAACGCGTCACCTTGCTCAAATTGGAAGCCGCCTTGGCCCGTATGCAGCGCCGAGGCTTGCCTTTGGCGCCCGTGCTGTGCAGCGACACCACCGTGGCTTTGGGGAAGACCATTTTGGGCAAACCCGATGATGCCAAACATGCCGCGCAAATTTTGGCTGCCTTGAGCGGGCAAACCCACCGTGTGTTGACCTCGGTGGCCATGGGCACGCTGTCTAAGGCGGGGCAATCACTCAAAACGGAACAGGCCCTGAGTGTGTCCAACGTACGCTTTGCGCCGTTGACGCGCACGCAAATTCAAAACTACGTGGCCAGTGGCGAGCCCATGGGCAAAGCGGGTGCATATGCAGTGCAGGGCAGAGCGGCGGCCTACATTGAGCACCTCAGTGGCAGCTACTCTGGCATCATGGGGTTGCCGATGTTTGAAACCGCGCAGCTGTTGCGCGTGTTTGGATTCAAGGTTTAAGTTGGGTTCAACCATGCAACAAGACATCCTCATCAACTGGTCGCCTCAAGAAACTCGCGTGGCCATTGTGGAAACTGGCGCGGTGCAAGAGCTGCACGTGGAACGCACGCTGGAGCGCGGCTTGGTGGGCAATGTGTACTTGGGCAAAGTGGCACGTGTGTTACCTGGCATGCAATCGGCCTTCATCGACATTGGCTTAGAACGCGCCGCGTTTTTGCATGTGGCCGATTTGATGAGCAGCGTTGCAGCACGCCATGCCGAAACAGAAAAAGGCGAGCCTGCACCGGTGGTGCCGATTGAAAAACAAGTGTTTGAAGGGCAGTCGATCTTGGTGCAAGTCATCAAAGACCCGATTGGGACCAAAGGTGCCCGCTTGTCTTCGCAAATCAGCATTGCAGGCCGCTTGTTGGTGTTTTTGCCGCAAGACCAACACATTGGCGTGTCGCAAAAAATCCCGTTTGTACAGCGCGAAGCTCTGCGCCAGCGCCTGCAAAGCTTGGCCGAAGCGGCAGCGCCTGATGGCAAAACGGGGGGCTTCATCTTGCGCACCAACGGTGAAGATGCGAGTGATGCCGAACTGGGCGAGGACATTGCATATTTGCGCAAAACTTGGGCGCGCATCAAAGAGTCATCCAGCCGTTTGCCACCGAAGTCCTTGCTGCATCAAGACCTGAGCCTGCTGCAACGCGTGTTGCGTGATTTGGTGAGCGAGGCCACGCAAACCATTCGCATTGACTCGGCCGAGCAGTTCCAAAAACTCAAGACCTTTGGGGCAGAGTTCATGCCCAGCGCGGTGGACAAGCTGCAGCTGTACAAAGGCGAGCGCCCGATTTTTGACCTCTTCAACATCGACGACGAAGTAGGCAAAGCCTTGGGTCGTCGGGTCGATTTGAAATCTGGCGGTTACCTCATCGTGGACCAAACCGAAGCCCTGACCACGATTGATGTGAACACCGGCGGATACGTGGGTGCGCGCAACTTTGACGAAACCATCTTCAAAACGAACCTCGAAGCTGCCGGTGCGATTGCGCGCCAACTGCGTTTGCGCAATTTGGGCGGCATCATCATTGCTGACTTCATCGACATGACCCGCGAAGACCACCGCGAGGCGGTGTTGACCGAGTTTCGCAAACAACTGGCACGTGACCGTGTGAAAACGATGGTGAGCGGCTATTCGGCCTTGGGCTTGGTGGAGATGACCCGCAAACGCACCCGCGAATCACTGGCCCACATGCTCTGCGAGCCATGCCCTGTGTGCGAGGGCAAAGGCAGTGTGAAGACCACGCGTACCGTGGCGTATGACATCTTGCGCGAGATCTTGCGCGAGGCCCGTCAGTTCCACCCCAAAGAGTTCCGCGTCATTGCGTCGCCCGCCGTGATTGATGTCTTGTTGGATGAGGAAAGCCAGCACTTGGCAGGGTTGAGCGACTTCATCGGCAAGCCGATTTCTTTGCAACCGGAGGCGTCGATGTCGCAGGTGCAGTACGACATCGTGTTGCTTTAAGTCACCAACTTAAAGTGTTTGCGGCTGAAGTCCAGTCCAAATGCTTTTTCGAGCTTCATCAACCAACGGTGACGCTTTTCACGCTTGGTGAGCTTGTAATTGGGGTCAATCGTGAAGTTTTTCTCAGCTGAGCTTTCTAACCAAGGCTTGACCAACTCAGGATGTGTGCCCGTAAACGGCTGCAACACCTGCGCATCAAACTGGCTGTAACGCACGGTCGGTGCACCGTGTGACCAAAACTTGCTCACTTGGTCCAGTTTCTTTTGCATGGCTTCGTTGCTGCGTACCCAGCCGTAGTGGTAAATGTGCGCATTGGCCAAGGCGGCTTGCGGGTTGCGGCCTTTTTTGTGGTTGCTAGTGACCAACCAATACTGGCCATCGGGGGCATACGAGCGGATGGTGTTGCGAATCAGGCGGCATTCGCGGCGGTACCACGCAGGACTGTTGGCCACAAAGTCGGGCGTGCCGTAGAAGTGAAAGTAGTCAAACACCAAGGCTTCCACGGCTGGGTTGTTGTGATGCCGGTCGACGCTAGCGCGGATATTGGCCAGTTCCGCCTCGTGCACCACCTCATCGCCTTCCAAGTAAAACGCCCAGTCACCTGTGCAGGCAAACTGGGCGATCATTTTTTGCTGGGCGTAAACAAAGCCACGGTCAGCCATGCGCTCGTTCCAAATCGTCTCAATCACACGGATTTTGGGCGAGTCGATGGCATGAATACGCGCCAAGGTGTTGTCATTGCTTTTGCCGACCACCACCACAAATTCGTCTACCAAGGGGAGAAGCGATCGAATGGAGGCTTCAAACGGAAAGCCCAGCTCGACGCCATTGCGAATAAAGGTGAAACCGCTGATGGATGCTTGGTTCATAGAGGAGGTGTGTCAGAAAAATGGTTGTCCGTGTTTTGTACGGCCACGTGGTAGAGCGCAGCATAGGCACCCCCTTGGGCCATGAGTTGGTTGTGCGTTCCTGTTTCCACAATGCTGCCGGCTTGCATGACCACAATCAAATCGGCGTGCTCAATGGTGGACAAGCGGTGCGCAATGACCAGTGAAGTACGGCCTTGCATGAGCACTTGGAGCGCATCTTTCACCGCTTGTTCTGAAGCGGTGTCCAAGGCCGAGGTGGCTTCGTCCAAGATGAGGATGGGGGCGTCTTTGTAAATGGCACGGGCAATGGCCAAGCGCTGGCGCTGTCCACCTGAGAGCTGGGTGGCGTTGTGACCGACCTGTGTGTTTTCTTGGGCAGGTAGACCTCGCACAAAATCGCCCAAGTTGGCGGCCTCTAACGCTTTCCACACGCGGGCAGTGTCGATGGCTTGGCCCAGTGCGATATTTTCGGCAATCGTGTCATTGAACATGACCACGTCTTGGCTCACATACGCCACGTGACGGCGCAGGCTGGGGAGTGACCAGTCTTGGAGCGGCACGCCATCTAAGCGCACTTGGCCCGAGTTGGGATCTAAAAAGCGGGGCAACAAGTTGGCCAGTGTGGTTTTACCCGAGCCAGAGGGACCGACCAAGGCCACGGTTTGTCCGGGTTGAATCGTCAAGCTCACGCCGTGCAGCGCAGGCGACGTGGCTGAGGGGTATTGCAGCGTGACTTGCTCGAAGCTGATTTCTCCTCGGGCATGGTCGCTGGCGTGTGTGCCTTGGGTCTCATCCGGTGCTAAATCAAGCAAATTCAAACCGCGCTCTAGCGAGGTCACGCCGCGCGTGAGCGTGCCTGCGACTTCAGAGAGGTGTTTGATCGGAGAGATCAGCATCAGCATGCCCGTGATGAACGCCGCAAAAGAGCCCACGGTGACGCCCGGGCCGTTGTGATCCCCCGTGCTTTGCCATAAAGCGACCGTGATGACGCCCGACAAAGCCAGTGCGGCAAGCATTTGAATGAGGGGGGTCATCAGCGAATTGGCAATGACCGCTTTGAGCGCCAACTGACGCAATTTAAGGTTGGCAATGCCAAATTTGTGGGTCTGGTTTTCTTGGGCGTTGTGCAAGCGCACCATGCGGTAGGCCAGCACGTTTTCTTCCACCACATAGGCCAACGCCTCTGTGGCGTCTTGGCTGGCGCGGGTCACGTTGTCCAGTCGGCGCGAGAGGTGCTTAACCACCCAAGCGATGGGTGGAAAGATGGCAAACACGATCAAGGTTAGCTTCCAATTGAGAATCAACAAGTAGCCCAAAAGTGCAACCAGGGTGACCAAGTCTTTGGCAAACGACAGCATGGTGGACACCAGCAAACTGGCGCCGTTGTTGACTTCATAAACCATGGTGTTGGTCAGGCCGCTGGTGTGTTTGTCTGCAAAAAGCTGAGGGTCGGCGCGCAAGAGCTTTTCAAACAAACGTTGGCGCAAGCGCTCCATCGAGTAGTTCGTCACGCGGGCCAAGCAATAGGCAGCGATAAACCCAGCAAAGCCACGCACGCCAAATAAAAGCAGCAAAACAGCAGGGATTTTCCAAAGCTCCAGCGTGCCGCGGTCAAACCCCGAGTCGAGCAGTGGCTTCATCAGCGCTGGAATGGCGGGCTCGGTGGCCGAACCAATCAAAATGCCTGCAATACCCAAGATCAGCGCACTGGGGTGCCCCGCAAACCAAGGCGCGACGCGTTGGAGTCTTTTCAACAACGAGTCAGACGGGTGCGATGGCGTGGGTGAGGTCATAAATACGGTGTGTGGCAACAAATCCAATACAGCCCATTATCGCCACTCGTTCACCACTAAAATTGACGGATTCTTTTGGCTTCTGATCTCGCTATGACACGTCCATTCTTTCGCTTTGCACTTGGGCTTTTGACGGCTGGGTTGCTCGCATTGCCAGCTTCGGCTCAGTTCCGTGTGGAAGTGTCAGGGGTTGGCCTGACCCAAGTGCCGATTGCTTTTGCCCCCTTGCGTGGCGAAGAAACATCGCCCCAAAAAATCTCCACCATC
>JBEEJP010000117.1:0-6048 GCA_041169125.1 Pseudomonadota bacterium | reverse complement strand
ACAAAATTTTTCCCAATGATGAACGCCTGCGCCAAGCCATCTGGGCTTGGCTGCACCGCGTACTCAATGTTCATGCCCCACTGGCTGCCGTCCCCCAACAACTCAGTAAAACGCGGAGTGTCTTGCGGAGTGGAGATGATCAACACCTCACGAATACCACTGAGCATCAGCGTGGTGAGTGGGTAGTAGATCATCGGCTTGTCGTACACGGGCATGAGTTGCTTGCTCACAGCCTGCGTCACAGGGTACAGGCGGGTACCAGAGCCGCCCGCGAGGATGATGCCTTTGCGTTGTTTGGTCATATTGATCTTCTTAAAGTATCTCAGCAAGCATGCGGTCTACACCCTGCTTCCATGGGGGCAACACCAGCCCAAAACGCTCCTGCAACTTGGTAGTGC
Source organism: Pseudomonadota bacterium (assembly GCA_041169125.1). Taxonomy (GTDB): domain Bacteria; phylum Pseudomonadota; class Gammaproteobacteria; order Burkholderiales; family Burkholderiaceae_C; genus Limnohabitans. The sequence continues at coordinate 5,650 of JBEEJP010000117.1, read as the reverse complement.
ACAAGCGTGAGTTGTGTGGACGTGCGGCTGGAGTCGGAAACGCACTGGTGGGCACAGGCGCAATGCTTTGCACCTTCCAAGACAGCTCGGGCTTTATGTGCTTGGCTTGCTCAATCACATGCTGGGCGTAGCCATGCCAAGTGGTTTCGCCAGACGCCACCAAGTGGTACACACCACCGAAGGCAACGTTTTGCGTGTTCAGAACACGGCGAATGGCGTGAGCAGTAACGTCGGCAATCAGGTCCGCCCCCGTAGGCGCGCCATGTTGGTCGTTGATGACCGTGAGCCGTTCGCGCTCCTGAGCCAAGCGCAACATGGTCTTGGCAAAGTTACCTCCACGTGCCGCGTACACCCAGCTCGTGCGGAAAATAAGGTACTTGCAGCCGCTGGACACAATGGCTTTTTCGCCATCTAGCTTGGTCTGTCCGTACACACTCAAAGGCCCTGTGCCCTCGCCCTCTTGCCTTGCATGTGTGCCGCTGCCATCAAACACGTAGTCGGTGGAATAGTGAATCAGCCAAGCGTCCACTTGGGCTGCAGCCTTGGCTAGGGTCGCTGGGGCATCGACATTAAGAACTTTTGCCAGCTCAGGCTCTGACTCGGCTTTGTCTACTGCCGTGTGCGCTGCGGCATTCACAATGATGTCGGGCTTAAAGGCCAAAACGGTTTGGGCCAGCTGATCAGGCTGGGATAGGTCACCACAGTAGGCGGTGCTGTTTCGGTCAAGAGCCAGCACCTCGCCCAACGGGGCCAAGCTACGTTGCAGCTCCCACCCCACTTGGCCGTTCTTTCCGAGGAGAAGTATTTTCATGGCCAAGCCTCAGGCACCGTACTGTTTACCGACCCACTGTCGGTAAGCGCCACTGGTTACCCCCTGCACCCACTCTTGGTTGGCCAGGTACCACTGCACGGTCTTGCGGATGCCCGTCTCAAACGTCTCTTGAGGCATCCAACCCAACTCACGCTCAACCTTGCGCGCGTCTATGGCGTAGCGGCGGTCGTGGCCGGGGCGGTCTTTGACGTAGGTAATCTGCTCTGCGTAGCGCTTGCCGTCTGTTCGGGGCTTGAGCTCGTCCAGCACCGCACACAAGGTGTTGACCACCTCGAGGTTGGTCTTCTCGTTCCAGCCGCCGATGTTGTAGGTCTCGCCCACCCTGCCCGCCTCTAGCACGCGGCCAATGGCACGGCAGTGGTCTTGCACATAGAGCCAGTCACGAACTTGCTGGCCATCGCCATAGATGGGCAGAGGCTTGCCTGACAACGCATTGAGCAACACCAGTGGAATCAACTTCTCGGGGAAGTGATAAGGCCCGTAGTTATTGCTACAGTTGGTGGTCAGAACTGGCAAGCCGTAGGTGTGGTGCCACGCACGCACCAAGTGGTCACTAGCGGCCTTGCTGGCCGAGTAAGGGCTGTTAGGCTCGTAGTTCTTGGTCTCTGCAAATGGAGGGTCTGTGGGCAGCAGCGTGCCAAACACCTCGTCGGTAGACACATGCAGAAAGCGGAAGGCTTCTTTTTCTGTAGAGGGCAGCTCCTGCCAATAGGCACGCACAGTCTCTAACAGATTGAATGTACCCACCACGTTGGTCTCAATAAACTCAGCAGGGCCACGGATCGAGCGATCTACATGGCTTTCAGCCGCAAAGTTCAATACAGCGCGAGGTCTGTGCTCCAGTAGGAGCTTCCCGACCAAGATATGGTCGCCGATGTCGCCCCGAACAAACACGTGACGCTTATCCTCTTTGAGGACATTAAGATTTGCCAAATTGCCTGCGTAAGTAAGCTTATCTAGGTTAACAACAGTCTCGTTCGTTGAAGATAACCAATTCTGGACAAAGTTACTACCAATAAATCCGGCACAACCCGTTACGAAAATTGTCATAGTTATCCGTTTTTAAGCCACCCCTCGCAGCATATCGTGGAATGTAGCCTTGATCGTTGATTTATAGGCATAAATTTCCACAGAAAAGAAGCGACTGATGACAGTCACAATGACTCTCAAAGAGGTTAATTTTACATTTAACAAAGGCTGGCTTACATCAACTCAATCATCACATCGCCAAAAGCCGAGCAACTCACCTGCTCGGCGCCGTCCATCAAGCGTGCAAAGTCATACGTCACGCGTTTGGTGGCAATGGCGGCCTCCATCGCGTGCAAGATCACGTTGGCGGCTTCGGTCCAACCGATGTGGCGCAGCATCATTTCACCGCACAAAATCATGGAACCCGGGTTGACGTAGTTTTTGCCCGCATATTTGGGCGCAGTGCCGTGTGTGGCTTCAAAGCAGGCCACGGTGTCAGATAGGTTGGCGCCAGGGGCAATGCCAATGCCGCCGACTTGCGCGGCCACCGCGTCGGAGATATAGTCACCATTGAGGTTCAAAGTTGCCACCACCGAGTACTCGGCGGGACGCATCAAAATTTGCTGCAAAAAGGCGTCCGCAATCACGTCTTTGATGATGATGCTTTTGCCTGTTTTGGGGTTCTTCACTCGGCACCAGGGGCCACCGTCAATCAAGGTCGCGCCAAACTCTTTTTGGGCCAGCGCCAAAGCCCAATCGCGAAAACCACCTTCGGTGAACTTCATGATGTTGCCCTTGTGCACGATGGTGACGCTGGGCTTGTCATGGTCAATCGCATACTGGATGGCTTTGCGCATGAAGCGCTGCGTGCCCTCGATGGACACTGGCTTGATGCCGATGGCCGATGATGCGGGAAAGCGAATGGTGGTCGCGCCCATGTCGGTTTTTAAAAACTCGATCAGCTTTTGGGCTTCGACGCTTTCGGCTGCGTATTCAATGCCGGCATAGATGTCTTCCGAATTCTCACGGAAGATGACCATATTGGTTTTCTCTGGCTCTTTCAGGGGCGAAGGCACACCCTGGAAATACTGCACAGGGCGCAAGCACACAAACAAATCAAGGGCTTGGCGCAGCGCCACATTGAGTGAGCGAATGCCGCCCCCCACAGGCGTGCTCAAGGGGCCTTTGATGGACACTTTGTAGTCACGCAAAACTTGCACTGTTTCTTCGGGTAAACGCACATCCGCCCCGTAAATGCCGGCGGCTTTGTCGCCTGCAAACACCTCCATCCACTGGATTTGGCGTTGCCCCCCGTAGGCCTTGGCCACGGCTGCGTCCACCACCTTGCGCATCACAGGCGTCACATCACGCCCCACACCATCACCTTCAATGAAGGGAATGATGGGCTGATCGGGCACGTTCAATGAAGCGTCTGCATTGGCGGTGATGGTTTGACCAGCGGCTGGCACTTGAATGTGCGAGTGAGACATGAATGGCAATTCCTGTGGTGGTGAGCGTTTCCCTTGCGATTCTAGCCAGCGCACGACCTGATCAACGGCTAGCAACAGCATCAACACACACGAATCCGATCTAGCCCATAGGCTACAGTTGATCCCATGAAACGCGCTTTGTTCACCCTGCTCTTATCTGGCTTGGCCATGACGGCCATCGCCCAAGACACCCCGCAAACCAACCTGCCCCGCATCAAGCTGCAAGCTGGCATGTACCAAATCGACACGCAAGTGGCGCAAACCCAAGATCAACGCAGCATTGGACTGATGTTTCGAAAAGACATGCCTCAACACGAAGGCATGTTGTTTGTATTTGAACAGCCAGCCACACAGTGCTTTTGGATGAAAAACACCCTCTTGCCGCTGACCGCAGCCTTTGTGGCTGACGACGGCACGATTGTGAATTTGGCCGACATGAAACCTCAAACCACCGACTCGCACTGCTCTGAAAAACCTGTGCGTTTTGTGCTGGAAATGCACCAAGGCTGGTTTGCCAAAAAAGGCCTAAAGGCTGGCAGCCGCCTGAGTGGCGTGGCATTCAAACCCTAAAGCTCAAGCCCCCTCTGCTGATTCAGCCCACAAAAAAGCCGCCTACAGAGGCGGCTTTTTTGCGTGACAACGGACATCAAGCCCGCATCAAGGCTTGAACTTAAGCGAAGTTGGCTTCCGCGAAAGACCAGTTCACCAAGTGGTCGAGGAAAGTCTCGACAAACTTAGGACGCAGGTTGCGGTAGTCGATGTAGTAAGCGTGTTCCCACACGTCCACAGTCAACAAAGCTTTGTCGCCTGTGGTCAAAGGTGTGCCAGCGGCGCCCATGTTGACGATGTCCACAGAGCCGTCCGCCTTTTTGACCAACCAAGTCCAGCCAGAACCAAAGTTGCCCACGGCGCTCTTGACGAAGGCTTCTTTGAAGGCGGCGTAGCTGCCGAATTTGGCGTTGATGGCTGCAGCCAAAGCGCCTGTGGGCTCGCCACCGCCTTGTGGCTTCATGCAGTTCCAGAAGAAGGTGTGGTTCCAGATTTGGGCTGCGTTGTTGTACACGCCACCGCTGGACTTCTTGACGATTTCTTCCAGCGCCATGCCTTCAAACTCGGTGCCCTTTTGCAGGTTGTTCAAGTTCACAACGTAGGCGTTGTGGTGCTTGCCGTGGTGAAACTCCAAGGTTTCTTTGGAGTAGTGAGGGGCCAATGCGTCGATGGCGTAAGGCAGTGCGGGGAGCGTGTGTTCCATGAAGTCCTCTTGTGTAAAAACGTGAATTGTAAAAACTAAATTTGGGTGGATGGTGCCACACGCAAATCAACCACGCCGTCAGCAAGGGTTGCTTGCAGGGCTTGGCCTTCTTGCGTTTGTGCCACGGAGGTGACCGCTTGTCCATGCACGTCGCTCAACCACGCAAAACCGCGCTGCAAGACGAGTTTGGGGTGGAGCAGCTGCAAGCGCAGTTCGGCGCGGTGCAGCCGTTCACGGGCTGTGCTTGGGGTTTGTTGCACGCCACGGGCTAAACCGCTGGCCAACGTGGCCAACTCGTTGTGGCAGCGCTGGGTACGGATTTGCACCGCTTGGCCAAGGCGCTGCTGCCACCGCAAGAGCTGCATTTTTTCGGTGTTCAAGCCTTCGGACGGACGCCCCAATCGGACTTGGGCACGGTCCAAGCGCTGTGCTTGGGTGTCCAACTGGCGATGCATGACGGTTTGCAGCGCACTGCCCCACAGTTGTAGGTGAGACAACAGCTCGGCTTGCGGCAGCGCACACATTTCAGCCGCCGCCGTGGGGGTGGGTGCGCGCAGGTCGGCACAAAAATCTGCAATGGTGAAATCGGTTTCATGCCCCACCCCACTGATCACGGGCACGGGGCTGGCCACGATGGCGCGGGCCAAATTTTCATCATTGAACGCCCACAGATCTTCCATCGACCCACCACCGCGCACCAGCAAGATGACGTCCATGTTGGGTTGTTGGCTGAGTTGCTGCAAGCCTTGAATCAAGGCTGGCGGTGCCTCTGGTCCTTGCACCGGCGAGGGGGCCAACACCACCGGAATGTGAGGGACGCGACGCTGCAAGGCGGTGGCCACATCATGCAAGGCTGCGGCACCTAACGAAGTGACTACCCCAATGCCACGCGGCATGGTGCGAATGGGTCGTTTGCGTTCGGCATCAAACAAACCCTCGGCTTCCAGCTTGGCCTTGAGTTGCAAGAACTGCTCAAACCATGCGCCCTGCCCAGCTCGGCGCATGTGCTCCACCACCATTTGCAGCTCACCACGCGGCTCGTATACACCTAAACGGCCCTTGATTTCGACAAGCTCGCCGTCCACAGGCCTAAAGTCAAGCATTTGG
>JBEEJP010000116.1:0-6073 GCA_041169125.1 Pseudomonadota bacterium | reverse complement strand
CCACCACGGCGTGTTGGTCTTGTTGCCATAACCACAGGTAGTTGTCAGAGAACGCGGGCAATGCAATCAGCTTCATGTCATCCACACCTTTAAAACACCTTAGTTTGCCTGATTGGCTGGCCTCTCCCGCAGGTCAGTATTTGTGCGCGTGGGAGCAAACGTATTTGGACCGTGCGGTGGCCGATGTGTTTGGTTTTCATGCTTTGCAGTTGGGCTTTCCAGCGCTCGATGCCTTGCAAGCCAACCGCATGCCCCATCGCTGGTTGGCCTGCGACGCCCATCCCCAACCGTGGCCATGGGGCCGAGAGGTGATTCAGACCAATTACGAAGCCTTACCTTTTTCAGATGCAAGCCTCGATTTGTTGGTGTTGCCACACACCCTAGAGCTGAGTTATGACCCCCATGCCACATTGCGCGAGGTCGAGCGTGTGTTGGTGCCTGAGGGGCGTGTGGTGATTTGTGGTTTCAATCCCAATAGCTTCTGGGGTTTGAGCAAAAGTTGCAGACACGGTTTTTCAGATGTGGGCGACTTCATTGGCCAACGTCGCTTGCGTGATTGGCTACGGTTGCTCAGCTTTGAGGTGGAATCCACCAGCTTTGGCTGCTATCGCCCGTTGGTGAAGACCGAGCGGTGGTTGCATCGCTGGGCGTGGCTGGACGAGGCCGGTGTGCGCTGGTGGCCTATTTTGGGATCGGTGTATGGCATGGTGGCCGTCAAGCGCGTGCATGGCTTGCGCATGATGACGCCTTCTTGGAAGACAAGCTCAACACGTGCAGTCGCGGTGGTGACCACGGCCTCTCACACAGCACTCAACAGCGCAGCAGGCTCTGTGGCCAAAGGAAAAGAATGAACACGGTAGAGATTTACACAGATGGCGCTTGCAAAGGTAACCCAGGCCCAGGCGGTTGGGGGGCGTTGTTACGCTCATCTTCGGGGCAAGAAAAAGAACTCTTTGGTGGCGAACTGGAGACCACCAACAACCGCATGGAGCTATTGGCCGTGATTGAGGCGCTGCGCGCTTTGAAACGCCCCTGCACTGTGGCTTTGTATTTGGACAGCGAGTACGTGCGCAAAGGCATCACCGAGTGGATTCATGGCTGGAAAGCCCGAGGTTGGCGCACAGCGGCGAAGCAGCCGGTGAAGAACGCCGACCTCTGGCAGCAACTCGATGAACTCACGCACCAAGGTGATCACGACATCGTGTGGCACTGGGTCAAAGGGCATGCTGGCCATGTCGATAACGAGCGCGCGGATGGCTTGGCTAACAGAGGTGTGGAATTCGCCCTGTCAAGTCAGTGACAGCTTGTGTGAAGCCTAGGTAAATTAGGCGAAAACAACATGGCTGGCTGGTACATTGCAAGCTTAGTTTCTCTACCCAAAAAAACAAGAGTTTCAGTCATGGCTTTAAAGAAAATGCATTCCATTGTGGCGGTCGTTGGCATTGTGGGTGCTTCGACCCTGGCTTGGTGGTTGCAATCACCTAAAACGGAAGCAGGTTCTGCCTCAGGTACACGCCCTAGTGGTGTAGAGGTGAGTCAAGTCAAAAAACTGACCTTGCGTGATGACGCTGAAGCTGTGGGCAGTTTGCGCTCCTCACAGAACATCATGCTGCGACCTGAAGTCGCAGGGCGTGTGCTGGCCTTGGGTTTTGCCGATGGTGCACGCGTGAGGGCAGGGCAAGTGTTGGTGCAAATGGACGATGCTTTGCAGCGGGCAGAGGTCCAGCAATCGTTGGCCCAAATGGCGATAGCCAGAGCCAATCACAAGCGCAATACCGAATTGGTTGCGCAAAATTTTGTGTCTCAGCGCTCATTGGATGAAAGTGGGGCGGCCTTGCAAGTGGCCGAGGCTCAGCTCGGTTTGAGCTGCGCTCGGCTAGACCGCATGCGTTTGATTGCGCCGTTCAATGGTGTTGTTGGCATTCGCAATGTGAACGTTGGTGATTATGTGAAGGACGGTACAGACCTCATCAACCTAGAAAACATAGGTAGTCTGTATGTGGACTATCGATTGCCTGAGCGTTACCAAACCAAAGTGGCACCAGGCCAGACCATCGAAGTCAAGTTAGATGCTTTCCCGGGGCGGCTCTTCAAGGCACAGGTGCAAGCGGTGGACCCATTGATTGACGCCAATGGCCGTTCGATTGGTGTGAGAGCGATCCTGCCCAATACGGCGGGAGAGCCAGTGGCGCCTGCTTCAACCAAGGCACAAGCACAGCCTGCAGCATCGCAGCCAGCCATCGCTGCTGCGTCGTCTGCTGCAGCCGTCAAACCTGTTTCAACGCCTGCTCTGCAAACGCCCAGTCATGGGGTTGTGTTGCCGTCTGCTCAAAGTTTGGGGTGTCCAGCCAATATCTTTGAGCGCACACGTGTGACGGGCGGTGGCGAGCAAAATGGTCCCTTGCGACCCGGCATGTTTGCGCGTGTGACAGCCGTTTTTTCGGTCAAACCCAATGCACTCGTGGTGCCTGAAGAGGCCATCGTGCCCCAAGGTGGCAAACAATTTGTGATCAAGGCGATTGACCCCGCCTTGTTGCCTGTCCCTGCAGCCAGCGCGGCCAGCTCTCCCACTTTGCCGCCTGATACCAAGTTGGTGTCTCAACGCACAGAGGTCAAAACTGGCATTCGACGTGCAGGTCAAGTGGAAATCATGGACGGCTTGGTGGAAGGCGACACCATTGTGGTGGCAGGGCAGCAGCGTTTACAAAAAGACGGTACGGCCTTGCGTGTGGTCGAACTGGGGCGCGGTCCTGCAAGTGCAGCATCTGCCACAGCATCGGGTGCTGCCCCTGTTGCTTCGATGAGTGCTTCGGCCAATGAGGCTGCCAGCGCGGCGAGCCGCTAAATTCAAAGCGAAGAATTTGTATGCAGCTGCCTGAGATATCCATTCGTCGCCCGGTGTTTGCCACCGTGCTGTCTTTGCTGATCGTGTTGGTTGGCGTCGTGTCGTTCACTCGCTTGAATGTGCGCGAATACCCAAAGATTGACAACCCTGTGGTCACGGTGGAGACCAAATACACCGGTGCATCCAGCGCTGTTGTGGAGTCACAAGTCACAAAGGTCCTCGAGGATTCGCTTTCAGGCATTGAAGGGGTGGATGTCATCACCTCCATCAGTCGCCAAGAGCAAAGTCAAATCACCGTGAACTTTGTGCTGTCACGGGACGCCGATTCGGCAGCGGCTGACGTCCGAGATAAAGTCAGTCGCGTTCGCCAGCGCTTGCCGCAGGGCATTGACGAGCCAGTGATTGCCAAGGTCGAGGCGGATGCGTTTCCTGTCATTTGGTTGTCGTTCAGTGCCGATGCCTTGAACGTGTTGCAGCTCACCGACTACGCAAACCGGATTGCCAAGCCCATGCTTCAAACTGCGCCTGGTGCGTCTGATGTGCGGGTCTATGGTGAGCGCAAATATGCCATGCGCATTTGGTTAGATCCTGACCGTTTAGCCGCCTATAAATTGACCACGCAAGATGTGGAAGATGCATTGCGTCGCTCTAACGTCGAAGTGCCAGCTGGGCGTATTGAAAGCAAATTGCGCGAATTCAACGTGACGGCGGCAACTGATTTGCAAACCCCTCGCGAGTTCAGTGATGTGGTTGTTAAGTCGGTCAATGGCATTCAAGTGCGCATTGGCGATGTGGCGCGTGTCGAACAAGGGCCTCAACTTGAACGCACGGCCACTCGATTGAATGGCAAAGATGCCATCACCTTGGGGGTGATTCGTAACGCGACAGCGAACCCGCTGGACCTCAGTGCTGCGGTGCGCAGCATGATTCCGAAAATCAAAGAGAACTTGCCGCCTGGGGTCGACATTGAGGTGGCCAATGACAACTCGGTGTTCATTGATCGCTCCATCAAAGCGGTCTATCAAACCATTTTGGAAGCCGCCATTTTGGTGGCCTTGGTCATCTTTGTGTTTTTGCGCACCTTGCGTGCATCGATCATCCCGCTGGTCACGATTCCTGTTTGTCTGATTGGTACCTTCGCCTTGATGGCGATGTTTGGGTTCACAGTCAACACGCTCACCATGCTGGCGCTTGTCCTGGCCATTGGTTTGGTGGTGGACGATGCGATTGTGGTGCTGGAGAACATTTACCGTCACATTGAAGAGGGCATGTCTCCCTTTCACGCAGCCATCAAGGGCGCGAAAGAAGTGGGTTTTGCCGTTGTGGCCATGACGATGACTTTGGCTGCGGTCTATGCCCCTTTGGCCTTTACGCCGGGACGCACTGGAAAACTGTTTACTGAGTTTGCACTGGCCTTGGCAGGCTCAGTGGTGGTTTCTGGTTTTGTGGCATTGACGCTGTCTCCCATGATGTGCTCTGTGATGCTCAAGCACAACCACAACCCGAGTTGGTTTGACCGGACCATGGAAACGCAGCTGCAAAGAATTTCTGACGCATACGGTCGTTTGTTGAGGTGGACTTTGTCACGGGGGCGTGTGTTGGGTCGTGACATGTCTCGTCGCTGGTTGGTGGTGGCCGTGATGGTGCTGGCCGCAGTGGGAACGGTGACCTTGCTCAAGACCACGAAGAGTGAATTGGCGCCCATGGAGGATCGAGGTGTGATTCTGACCGTGGTCAACGGTCCAGATGGTGCCACCATGGATTACACGACACGCTACACCTTGGCCCTCGAGAAAATGGCGGAAAAATACACCGAATTCGATCGAATTTTCACGGTGGTTGGCAATCCAACGGTGGCCCAAGGTAACGTGTTCTATCGTGCTAGACCTTGGGAAGATCGTAAAAAAACCACCCTTGAGATCGCTCGAGAAATGACCCCTTCAGTTGCCGGTTTGCCCGGTGTGACGGCATTTCCAATCACGCCTCCGTCTCTGGGGCAGCCATTCCGTGAGCGTCCCTTGAACTTTGTCATCCTGACCTCTGACAGCTATCAAAACCTTTCACAAGTGGTGCGAAGTTTTCAAGAGGAAATTGCCAAAAATCCAGGCATTGTGAGCGTAGATACTGACTTGCGTTTGAATAAACCAGAAATCAGCATGGAAGTTGACCGAGAGCGTGCGGCTGACATGGGGGTGCCAATTGATCAAATCGCCCGTGCCGTTGAAACCATGATGGGCGGCAGACAAGTCACACGTTACAAGCGTGAGGGTGACCAATACGACGTGATTGTGCAAACTGCCCCCACTGGGCGAGACACACCAGATGACATTGAGCGTGTGTTTGTACGGGGCAAGGGTGAGGCCATGATTCCGCTGTCTGCGTTGGTCAAAATCAAAGAGGTGGTGGTGCCGCGCGAGCTGAATCACTTCAGTCAACGTCGCAGTGCCTCTATCAGCGCCAACCTAGCGCCCACTTATTCGTTGGGCGAAGCCATTGGCTTCATGAATGCCACAGCCCAAAAAGTGCTCAAGCCTGGTTACTCCACGGACCTGAACGGTACTTCGCGTGAGTTCGTTAAATCATCAGGCTCATTGGTGGTGGTGTTTGTGTTGGCGCTTTTGTTCATCTTCTTGGTGCTGGCTGCGCAGTTTGAGAGTTTTGTCGACCCGTTGGTCATCATGTTGTCGGTGCCGTTGTCAATGGTGGGGGCCTTGTTGGCCTTGCAGTTCAGTGGTGGCACGCTGAATGTGTTCAGCCAAATCGGCCTGATTACGTTGGTGGGCTTGATCACCAAACACGGTATTTTGATTGTCGAGTTTGCCAATCAGTTGCGCCACGAAGGCATGGAGCTGTTTGAGGCTGTCACGCAATCTGCCACTTTGCGTTTGCGCCCCATTTTGATGACCACAGGGGCGATGGTGCTTGGCGCTATTCCTCTGGCGTTGGCCTCAGGTGCAGGTGCTGAAAGCCGTAAGCAAATTGGTTGGGTCATTGTGGGCGGTATGAGCTTGGGGACCTTGCTCACCATCTTTGTGGTGCCCACCATGTACACCTTGTTTGCGCGCCAGAAAGTGCCGGGCGCGATTGATGTGCGTCATGAGGATGCGGATGTGGGCGCCTGATTGGTTGCCTTGCGCCCGTACTTAAATCACCCCGTCAAACATCATCACATCCACCTCGTCGCCCACCGCGACATTGCCTTGTGCATGATGCAACACGATGAGACCG
>JBEEJP010000115.1:0-6100 GCA_041169125.1 Pseudomonadota bacterium | reverse complement strand
TCAGGCGCTGACTGCTCGCCGTGGCTTCGGGTTCTCGCCAAAGAAAAACTGCCCGCGCAAGTTGTTTGCAAACTCAAATTCGATATGGCTACGGGTGTGCGGCCCCTGACGATTTCTGGTACGCCAGTATGAGGAAGGGGCCGTACGCCCGTAGCCATATCAGCGAGTGAAGCCACGCGAACGAAGAACACGCCATGCCAGCAACGCAAACAAAACCGAGGCGTACACCCACACCTCTGCAAAGTTGCTCTTGCCCGAGCGCATCCAAAAAAAGTGCAACACCGCCAGCACCGCCACGCCATACACCAGACGATGCAACCCCTGCCATCGCTTGGCACCTAGCCACCGAATGGCGCGATTGAACGACGTCAACGCCAAAGGCGTGAGCAACACCAACGCGCCAAAGCCGACTAAGATGAACGGGCGCTTGCCAATGTCTACAGCGATATCGGCCCACTCAAACCCCATATCGAGCCAGCTGTAACACAGCACATGCAGCACCCCATAGAAGTAAGTGAACAAGCCAAACATGCGGCGCAACTTTGCTAACTCTGGCAGTGACAACACCACACGCAACGGCGTCACGGCCAGCGTGATGCACAACAAGCGCAGCGTCCAGTCGCCCGTGGCGCGAATCAAATACTCGGCAGGGTTGGCGCCTAAATGATCAGTTGCAGCCCCCCACACCAGCCACACACATGGCAAGCCGCACAACAGCCACAGCACCGCTTGGGCTCGACGGTGTTGCAACACCTGACGCACACGTGCCATCACATCAATACAGCTTGGTCAGATCCATGCCGGCGTAGAGCTGGCCCACTTGGGCTTCGTAGCCGTTGAACATCAAGGTCTTGCGCTTTTTCGTAAACAAGCCGTCTTCGCCAATGCGCCGCTCAGTGGCTTGGCTCCAGCGTGGGTGACTGACGTTGGGGTTCACATTGGAATAAAAGCCGTACTCTTGCGGCGCAGAGCGGCCCCATGAGTTGATGGGTTGCTTCTCCACAAAACGAATCTTCACCAAACTCTTGGCACTCTTGAAACCGTATTTCCAAGGGACCACCAAACGCACAGGCGCACCGTTTTGATTGGGCAACACTTCGCCATACATGCCAAAACTCAACAGCGTCAGTGGGTGCATGGCCTCATCCATGCGCAGGCCCTCAACATAGGGCCAGTCGAGCACACGCGAGCGCACACCAGGCATGGTTTTCGGGTCAGCCTGCGTGATGAACTCGACATACTTGGCACTGCCCAAAGGCTCCACGCGTTTGATGAGTTCGGCCAACGAATAACCCACCCACGGAATCACCATCGACCACCCTTCCACACAACGCAAACGGTAAATGCGCTCTTGCATGGGGCTGAGTTTGAGCAAGGCATCTAGGTCAAAGCGGCTGGGCTTTTTGACAAGCCCTTCCACCTCTACCGCCCAAGGCTGGGTTTGCAAGGTGTGGGCGTATTGGGCGGGGTCAGATTTGTCGGTGCCGAATTCGTAGAAGTTGTTGTAGCTGGTCGCATCCACGTAGGGGGTGATTTTTTCCATGGTGTTGGCGCCACTCACGCGACTCACAGCCCCCGTCAAAGGCGCCAATTTACCGGCACGCACCACCGCTGCACTGGCGGCTTGCGCCAAGGCTTCCCGCGAGGCCCATGACGCCATGGAGAGCCCTGCAGCCCCAGCGGCGATTTGCTTCAACCATTCGCGTCGCTGGGCATAGACCGCTTGCGGGGTGATCTCGCTGCTGTGGCCATGCACAAACCCTGTGTCAGCATTTTTTGAAAATTGATTCCAACGCACGCGCACTCTCCTTGATGCAAAAGGTGCTCGCATTGTGGGTCAAAGTGCATGGCGGCACACGGCATGCGCCCAAAGACCTTGCCGCTGAAAACAAAAAAGCTGGCACAAGGCCAGCTTTTCAGGGAGAGTGCGAGAACTCTGAAATTAACGCAAACCGGCAATGTAGTCAGCCACCGCTTTGATTTCGCGGTCGTTCAATTTGGCAGCCACGCCGCTCATTTGCACGCTGTTGCCACGACCCACCGCTTGCGTCGAACCTTTGCTGGTGCCGTGTTCACGGAAGGCGTTCAATTGGGCCACGGTGTAGTCCGCATGTTGACCTGCCAAGCGTGGGTATTGGGCTGGAATGCCAGCGCCAGTGGGGTTGTGACAGCCTGCGCACGCAGCGATTTGGCGCTCAGCCACACCACCGCGGTAGATGCGCTCGCCCAACACGACCAAGTCTTTTTCTTTGGCAAAGTTGGCTGCCGATGTTTTAGAACCCACCCAAGCAGCGACGTTCTTCATGTCAGCGTCAGACAAACCCGCGGCCATGCCCATCATGATGGCGTTGGCGCGCTTGCCCGATTTGAACTCTTGCAATTGCTTGACCAAATAGTCTGGGTGCTGCTGCGCCAATTTGGGGTACGCAGGCGAACCTGAGTTGCCATCTGCGCCGTGGCAAGCTGCGCAAATGGCGGTGTACGTGGCTTCACCTTTGGCCAAATCAGCCTTGGCAGCAGGGGCTGCTGGCTCGTTCGCGTGAGAAAGGGCGGGGGCCACCAAAGCGGCGGCGATCAACAAGGAGGCAATCAGCTTCATATGTGTTCTTTGGTTAAAGGTCTCAAAGACGTCGAAAAACTGCGGAGATTCTACAATGCCGTATGAACCAGCCAGACCCACACGACACCCCAGCCCCCCATGACGCGCCCGAGGTGCCTGAAATCGCGGTCTTGAACGCTGAGTTTGAGGCCCAACGCGACGCCGACCGCGCCGCAGCCAAAGCCGCTTTTGAGCTGCTCAACCCCAAAGACCAAGCCAAATACGCCATGGGCTGGTTGCACACCGCCCGGTTTTTGACCACCGCAGCCCAGTTGCACCACCTGCCCACGTACGACTTGCCCGAAATTGCGTTTGTGGGCCGATCCAACGCGGGCAAATCGACCTGCATCAACGTGCTGACCCAGCAAAAGCGCTTGGCCTACGCATCCAAAACACCGGGGCGCACCCAACACATCAACTTGTTCGCCATGGGCCGCCAAGGCAAGACCGATGCCGTGCTGGCCGACTTGCCCGGCTACGGCTACGCCGCTGTGCCCAAGCAAGACAAGATCCGCTGGCAACAAGTGATGGCCAACTACTTGCTCACCCGCCCCAACCTGCGTGCGGTGGTGCTGATGTGCGACCCACGCCACGGTTTGACCGAGCTCGACGAAATTTTGTTGGACGTGATTCGCCCGCGCGTGGAAGAAGGGTTGAAGTTTTTGGTGCTACTCACCAAGTCCGACAAACTCAACCGCACCGAAGCGAACAAGGCTTTGCAAATCACCAAACTGCAAGCGGGTGGCGGCGAGGTACGTTTGTTCTCAGCCCTTAAAAAACAAGGCGTGGACGAAGTCGCCACCACCTTGTACCAGTGGATGCACCCTTAACTTCAGTAGAGGTTTGAGGCCCCCGGTGGGCGTGTCTTGAAGCGCTTGTGCACCCAGAAGTATTGGGCGGGCATGGTGTTGATGAACACCTCCAAGCGTTGATTCATGGTGGCGGTGTCCGCCTCGGCATCATCGGTTGGGAAGTCGGTCCACGCAGGGTGCACCACCACCTCGTAGCCCTCGTCCGTCATGCGGGTGATGACAGGCACCACACGCGCACGACCTAATTTGGCAAAGCGCGACAGCGAAGGCACCGTCGCGGCTGGCTCGCCATAGAACGGCACAAAAATCGACTCGCTCGGGCCAAAGTTCATGTCGGGCAACAGATACAACAACTCGTGCTGCCGCAAGGCGCTGACGATGGGCTTGACCCCATCTTCACGGCGAAACAAACGCACCTGCCCAAAGCGCTGACGCCCTTGGGCCACCCATGCATCGACCGCCGCATTGGACTGCGGCGTGAAGATGGTGGTGAACCGCAAAGGCAAGCTCAGCGTGAGCGCCGTCCAGCCGACATCCAAGCCCATGAAGTGCGGCGCAAACAGCACCGTGGGTGTGGCCTCAGACAACGCGGCCACTTCGCCCGACAACCGCACACGAGACTGAATGCATGCCGCGCCGCGATGCCACAACCAACTGCGGTCTAGCCAAGCTTGCGCAAAATACACAAAGGTTTGGCGCGTGAGTACGTCGCGCTCAGCCTCACTCAGATGTGCAAAGCACACACGCAAATTGGTTTGCACCACGCGACGGCGCGATGGAATCACCACCAGCAACAACACACCTAGACCAGCGCCCATGGCGCGCAACCACGACAAAGGCAAATAGCCTAAAGCACGCAAAAACCAAAGACCCACATGGCTGAACATGGCTTAGCCCTCTGCACGCGGTTGTTTGTCTCGCGCGTAGCCCCACAGGTATTGACCGGGCGCCTCCAGCACCATGCGTTCCACCCCACGGTTCACGGCAGCAGCGGCCACCTCGGGCGCCACTGTGGCATCTGTCATTTCAGGGGCATCAAAGGGACGCATGTGCATGCAAAACCCTTGGCCTGTGGGCAGGCGCTCGCACCACGTCATGATGACTTGCGCACCTGTTTGTTGCGCCAACTTCGCGAGCAAGGTCATGGTGTACACATCGCGCCCAAAAAAGGGCGCCCACACACCTTGGCCCAAAGGCGGCACTTGGTCGGGCAAGATGGCCGTGTAGCCGCCATGGCGCAAGGTGCGAATGAGGGTGCGTACGCCTGCCAGAGACGTCGGTGCGGAATCTAAGTAAGGACGGGTCCGTGCATTGGCCACCAAAGGTTCTAACCACGCTTTGCGAGCCGGTCGAAACAACGCCACCATCGGGCCATGGGTCGGGCCAAACTTCTCGGCAATGGCTTGCGCACCAATCTCCCACGCGCCAAGGTGGGGCGACATGATGATGGCACCTTTGCCGGCTTGCATTGCCGCTTCAAAATGCTCGGCACCGTCCCACCTCACCAACCCATCCAAAGTAGCGCTGTGCGGGCGCATCCACACCCAAGGCAACTCGGCCACCATGCGACCAATGGCCGCAATGGCCGGGCGTGCATCACGCCATGCCACGCCCGCCGCTTGCACATTGGCTTTGAAATTGCGCCGGTAACTCGGCGACAAGCACCACACGCACCAACCCAAGACAGCACCCAAACGCTGCATCAAAGGCAGAGGCAAACGTGCGAGGAAATGGAACAGTCGAGTGACGGGGGACATGAATTTTTGGGTGACTTTGATAAATCCACTAGAATCCAGATTGTCGCCGAGTTAAAGAACTACTTGCAGGGCGACAACACACCTCGGTGTGCCGGTAGCGGCTGATCCCGCTTCCTCTGCTAAAGCGTTCGCTAGGCTCCAAGTTTTCAGGGTCGGCAACGCCGACAAACCCATTGAAAACAAGGAGCCTTTTCCATGTCTCACGACTTTCTCTTCACCTCTGAATCTGTTTCAGAAGGCCACCCAGACAAAGTGGCTGACCAAATCTCTGACGCGATTTTGGACGCCATCTTCGAGCAAGACCCACGTTCACGTGTGGCGGCCGAAACCCTGACCAACACCGGTTTGGTCGTATTGGCTGGCGAGATCACCACCAACGCACACGTCGACTACATCCAAGTCGCACGCGACACCATCAAGCGCATCGGCTACGACAACACCGACTACGGCATCGACTACAAAGGTTGTGCCGTGATGGTGTGTTACGACAAGCAATCCAACGACATCGCCCAAGGCGTGGACCACGCGTCTGACGACCACCTCAACATCGGCGCGGGCGACCAAGGCCTGATGTTTGGCTACGCGTGCAGCGAAACCCCCGAGTTGATGCCGGCGCCCATTTACTACGCCCACCGTTTGGTCGAGCGCCAAGCCCAGTTGCGTAAGGATGGTCGTTTGCCTTTCTTGCGTCCTGATGCCAAGAGCCAAGTGACCATGCGCTACGTGGACGGCAAGCCTCACAGCATTGACACCGTGGTGTTGTCAACACAGCACAGCCCAGACCAAAGCGAGTCAGCCACCAAGATGAAGGCCAGCTTCAACGAAGCCATCATCGAAGAAATCATCAAGCCCGTGTTGCCCAAAGAGTGGTTGCAAGACACCAAGTACTTGATCAACCCCACCGGCCGCTTCGTCATCGGCGGCCCACAAGG